>MOXJ01000014.1 GCA_002507565.1 Candidatus Reconcilbacillus cellulovorans | reverse complement strand
CTTCCTTACGGGTCTTGAACTTTTCCAGATAAACGAGTTCCTTTTTGAGTACGCTGTGAAACGATTCGATGCAGGCGTTGTCGTAGCAGTTGCCCTTGCAGCTCATGCTGCCCTGCATCCCGTATTTAGCAGCCGTTGTTGGTACTCAGGGGAAGCGTATTGGCTGCCCCGATCGGAATGATGCAGAACCTTACCTTGGGGCCGCTGACGGCTATAAGCCTGATCGAGAGCTTGCAAGACCAGTTCCTTGGTCATCCGCTCATCCGCGTGCCAGCCTACGATTTTACGCGTGTACAAGTCCATGATGCTCGCGACATAGAGCCATCCTTCGTCTGTCGGAACGTACGTGATGTCGGCCATCCAGACTTGGTTGAGCGCTTGCGCTGTGAACTGCTGGTTCAGCACATTGTCATACACCGGCAGGTTGTGCTTCGAGTTCGTCGTCGCTTTGTATTTTCTTGACGGTGCGCGACTTCAGCCCCAACTCCTTCATGATGCGGGATGCGGGCGACCGTTTTCTCGGATACCCGAACACCTTGCCGGCGCAGGACCTGAGCGATCTTCGGGCTGCCGTACAGACGGCGCGATTCCAGAAAGATGCGGCTGATCTGTTGTTTTAACCGTTCGCGGCGTTTCTTCCGCTCGCTTTCCTGGCGCCGAGTCCATGGATCATAACCGCTCCGGGATACGTTTAAAATCTTGCACATCTCCGACACCGGATACTTGGAGCGGTGTTTGTGAAAACGCAAGGATCAGTTCCGGTCTTTCGCGAAGATGTGCATCGCTTTTTTTAAAATCTCGTTCTCCATCTCGAGTTGGCCGATTCGTTTCTGCAAATCGAGCAGGGTCTTTTCTTCGATTTTCAGATTGCCGCTGCCGCGAAAAGCGTTGACCGGATCTTGCTTGTAGCGGTACAGGGTATTGTCGGACACGCCCAATTCCCGGGCGACCTGCGCCACCGGTTTTCCCTGTTCCTGGATCATCTTCACGGTTTGGATTTTAAATTCTTTGTCATACTTTTGACTCATCTTTGGACCCTCGACTTTGTTAGATTTATTGTCGCATTCTCGATTCTCGGTGTCCACTTTTAAGTCTAGCATCAGTATTCAAGTCATGTGGAGTGTGTAGGGGGCTCGATAATACATTGTTGACGTTCAAGCTTTTGCGTACAATGAACATGAGGTGATTTCGATGGCCGATATTCAGTCTTCATTCATAAAAAATCGTGAAAAAATTCTGACGATAGCCGCTAAACACGGAGCACACCATGTTCGGCTGTTTGGGTCAGCAGTCAGGGGAGAGGCGACGGACTCGAGCGATATCGATCTTTTAGTTGATTTTGAAGTATGAAAGACGATAAATCTGGAATAGGTCTGCAGGCGGTCGCGCGTATTCAGGTTTATCAAAAAACCGAACAGGCATTTGGTGACAGTCGCTCGTCACTTTTATTTCGTAAAATATCGTTATCAAAGATTCGCTTAGGGGTGAGAAAAATGACATCCATGTTTCTTGATAAACCAGAAGAGATTGTAAAAGATTATCTTGAAAAAAATCATTTTTTGGTGAAGAAAATTGACGAAAAAATCGTCGGTCAAAAGCCTGATTTTGAGGTATTTTTGAATAATGATTTGGTTTTCTATTGCGAAGTGAAGTCATTAAGAGGGGATTTGGATATAAACAAAATGATTGAAAGTGAAGAACCTAACGAGCCAATAAGTAGACATGATCCAATATTCAATTCGATTGCCAACCGCATTCACGAAGCATCTAAACAATTTTTAGCAGTAAATCCAAAACATAATATACCTAATGTTCTTTCTTTTGTGAATAAATATTTTATTCCTCAATCCATAGGTATCGATGATTTGTTTCTTACGTTGTATGGTTATAAAACAGGAGATAAATTAATTTCCTATATAAAAAAGAAGCTAGAAAAAGATTATATGAGGGTTTGGAAGTAATTGATTTATTTTTATGGTTTGATCTACATAATGAAGAATATACGGAGCCAAAACATCACTTCGTTAATGGGAGGTTTACTGAATTGCTGAGACAATATTTCACCAAATAATACCTACCTAAAATATCCAATTCACACTCGGTAATCGCCCCTATCAGCTAAAATACCGCGAACAGCGAAGGAAATCCGCCCCCTTTTGTCGAATTCGATAAATTTGTCGCGATTTCGAACGGAATGAGAGGAGGACGTCCTCTTGTTGTCAATACTTGAAACTTGTCGACCTCGGTCGGATCTGCTGGCCGGAATGTTCAATCCCGAAGTATTTACGGCTTCACTCGGCCCTGTGCTTCGCTATTACCGAGGGGATTCGAAGGCCGGTATCAGCGTTTACAACGATGCGGACTTTTTCTTCCGTGAAGCGACTTTTCCGACGGATGGACTGTGCCAGACGTTACGCAGAGTATTCGCTCGGCTTCAGGGAGATATAGGCGCTTCGTCGCTGATTCGGCTGGAAACGGCGTTCGGCGGTGGAAAGACGCATACATTGATTGCCTGTGCGCATCTGGCTTTTCGCGGAAAAGAATTAAAGGAAGCCGTTGAAGGCATTCTCGACGTCGGTCTGCTTCCAAATCCCGGTGAAGTCGCGGTCGTCGGGGTCATGGGCGACGAAATACCGGTTCGCAAAACGAAGGGTCACGAAATCATCCCTTATACGCTCTGGGGTGAGATCGCGTATCAAATCGGCGGCGAAGCGCTGTATCGGGAGATCGAGGAAGACGCCACGTCGTTCGCCGCACCGGGAATGCCTTATTTTGATAAGGTGTTCGGCGACCGCAAAGTGTTAATCATGCTGGACGAGCTTGCACAATATGCAGCAAGACTGGAAGCGGCTCGGCCGAATCAAGGAGCATCTCAGTTAGCGGCATTTTTGATGACGCTCAGCAATTATGCCCGCAGCCGCCCCGGTATTGCAATTGTTTTAACGCTGGCTAGCGTGCAGAACGCTTTCTCCAGGCAAACGAAAATGCTGACCAAAGTCATCAGCGATGTGCTTGGAGAGGCGGTCAGTGAAGACGAAGCGATCGGCATCGGCGAGCGGGGATTTCGTGAAGTGACAGACGTTGTTTCGCGCGGCGCCACTGCCGTGACACCGGTGCAGGCCGGGGAGCTTTCTTCAGTTTTGGCGAAACGTCTGTTTGAGTCGATCGACCGCAATGCGGCGGAGGCGACGGCAGACGCTTATATGGAGATGTACCGGAAAGTGTCGAGCTGGTTGCCGGATGAGGCGATCAGCGATGCATTCCGGGACCGGATGATCGCGACCTATCCGTTCCATCCTACCTTGATCGATTTTCTGAACAGAAAGCTGGCGGCAGCCGAACAGTTCCAGGGGACGCGCGGCGTTTTGCGCGTGCTGGCGTTGGCGGTCCGGTCGCTGTGGCAGAAAAAGCAGCCTGTTCCGATGATTCATGTTTGCCATCTGGACATGCGCGAACAGGAAGTCGTCGATGAAATCTTGAGCCGAACGCAAAGCGGTGACTTGATGTTCGTGCTGAATACCGATGTCGGCAGCACGGGGACGAAGAAGCTGGAAGCCGGTCGCAGCAATGCGGAATTGGCCGACCAGGAGAACCCGCATCCCGAAGGATATCCTTACCATGAATTGACGTGGAAGACGGTCTTTCTGAACAGCTTAGTCGGGCGGGAGGAAGGCCTCAATTCGCGAATTTTCGGTGTGACGGAGGCCGAGGCGTTGTTTCAGGTCAGTTTTCCGGGGCTGTCTCCGGCGCAAGTACGGGCGGCTCTAGAGAAGATTACAGAAAAAGCATATTATTTGAAATTCGAACAAGGCCGGTTTTTCGCCAGCGAAGAGCCGACGATCAACAGCGTATTGTCCCGTATTCGCCGATTGCTGCGCGTGGAGGAAGTCAATAAGTTCATCGACGACCGGGCGGCGAAAGCGGTTGTGACGTCCGGGGGCATTTTTCAAATCTATCGTGATGTATCGAGGCCCGAGGATTTACCGGATAACGTAGGGAAGCCGGTTCTTGGGGTTGTGAGACCGACGGCCGGGACCATTAACGTTCAGGAGATGATCACGACCTGTGGAGGACATCGTCCGCGTCTGCAACAAAATTTAATTTTTTTGCTGGTGCCGGAGTCGGTGACGGTCGAAGGGCTCGAAGATGGTGAACAAGTCGCTTTCGAGTTGCCGAGGTATGGACTTGAGGCCCAAACCACGTTGCAACGGGTCGAGGATATCGCCCGCCAAGTGTTGGCGATGAATCGGTTGTTCGCCGAGCCGCAGCATTACGGCATCAACTCCCGTGTGCTGAACGATCCTGAGCTGCGCAGGCGTCATTCGGAGCGCGAACAGTCGCTCAATCACACCATCGTCCAGCTCTATTCCCGGGTTTATTATTCGTCGGCGGCCGACGGACGGATTCGTTCGAAAGAAGTGCGTTCGGCTTCTGCGGAAGGCGGAACGGCTTTAGTCGATAGCATCCGGGAAAAGTTGGTCGAAGACGGCGAGATGATTCCGGCGGGAAAAGTCGCGCAGGCGACGCTGCAGCAATTGAAAGATCTGTTTTTCAGCAGTATTCAAGATACCGTGATGGTTTCGAAGCTGCGGGAAAATTTCTGCTGCTTGCGGCGATGGCCGGTGTTGGAGCGTCCCGATGTGTTGGATCAGATCGTGCGGGCCGGCGTGGAAAACGGCGAATGGTGCCTATTCCGCATGAGCGACGACGGAGAGCGTCTGGAAGAATTTTACCATCAGCAGACGGGCGTTCCGTTTCAAGTTCGTCCGGTCGATCCCGGGTACGGGCTGGTGACCGTTCAGGGAGCTCGGCAACGCGGCTGGTTAGTCGACCAAAAATCGGCCGATCCTGTGCGTCTTGGCCAGGAGATCGTCGGCTTGGTTGCGGAAAAAGGCCGTCTGAGCGTCGGCGACGTGACGGGGGAAATCCGGCGAAAATACACCGACGTCGCGGAAACGGACGTCCAAGACATTCTCGTAAACCTTCTGCGGGAGCGAAAAATTTGCGCTGCGCGTCCGGGAGGCGAAAGCGCGGACCCGCGGCTGATTCAAGATGTTGAAGCTCAGATGTATACGCCGCGAGAAGATGATCTGATCTTGTCGGCCGACCAGGCGAGGGTGCTCGGCTGGGGACCTCCAAATGCGCAAAAGCCTTGGGAATGGAAAGGCAGCGATGTCCAACGTTTGCTTTCCCTTCTGCGTCGTATCGGTTCGCTTTATTCGCGCGGCGGCAAAACTCACGTGCGAGCGATGGATTTGTTGGCATTGCAGGTGAAAGGCGGCGGTCGGCTGACGGTCCGGCTTGAAAACGCGTCGCCGTCGACGATGAAGATGCTGGGGGAATGGTTCGAAGTGTTGCACGGCCTGGTCGAAAGCGACCCCGACACGGAGGCCATGCTGGAACTGGAAGACTATGACGAACATTGTCCGTTCGTTCAGGAACTGAAGCGAATCAAACCGGAATGAAACGGGGCGCGCCTAACCATGGCCAGAACGACATCGGTGAATCTGGATCTTGAGGCGGAGTATCGCAACCGCATTGCACCGCAGCTTCATCAGGCGCCGTGGTTGTTGCGGGTGACGGAATTCCGCGACAAACCCAGCCCGGTCTTGGTGGTCAAAGAGAAGTTTTTCGGCGAAAAAAATGCGATCAAAGAGCGCGGCCTGATGTACGGTGAGTCGCTGCGCCGGTGTTTACCGGTCATCCGGCGTATCCTTTCACGCATTTGCGATATAGACGGCGTTCCGATGGGTTTGGAAAAGTTCTTTCCAAATGGTTCAATCAGATTTCGTGGTAACTTGCCGCTGAACCGGGAAGCCGGTGCGAAACTGGCGCTTTTGTTCAAGTTACAAGAACGGGTGTCGGACTTGGATCGAGTGGAGCTGATCGCTCTGCGGGTGGAACGCTTCACCGCCGAGGAAGCCGCCTATTGGTTAGCGCTGGCGACCTATTCCCAGGATGAGGCGGTCCGGCGCTGGGCGACGGCCGGAATGCGCATCCTTCTAGGTGGACAACCGGGAGATAAAGCCATTGAGGCGTTGCTTGACAAGTTACGAAAATAGAAAAAATGCGACCGAGAGACGGAGGATGGTTTATGCAGTCGGATCGTCGATTGATTGAAGCGGGGTTTCCGTGTCATCAGGTGGGGGCAGAAACGCAGCGGGAGAGAGACACAGGCAAAGCTCCCCCCACTCATCGTTTACATGTCTGGTGGGCGCGGCGGCCGTTGACGCCGAGCCGTGCGGCGATATTGGCGTCGCTTCTGCCAGCGGATACGGATCCGGATTGGTTTTTGCGGCAGCTGGGGATTGAGAAAGTGGAGGCGTTGGTGAACGGTGTGCCGTGGGTGTTGACGGGTGAGGTTTTAAGATATATAGAATCCGATGGAATCAAGGAATGGATAAAGGTTGATGAGAAGATTTTGAGGTTGATAGAGAAAGAAGAGGAGAGGAGATTAGAGAACAGATCTATTATCCAAAAAATCAAAGAAGAAGATTCTTTTTTGGGAAACCATTCTGTTATTTTAAAATGGGAAAGAGATTCTCAACCAATCCCAACCCCCTTTCCCCAGATCGGTGATATCTTGCCTATCAGGCGTTCAGCAGCCGATCCGGCTCATATAAATGAGAGGCTTGAATTTAAAGAGTCAGATAGAATAAGAAAAATACTAGGACAATCTTTTAAATGGATGAAGAAGATTTATATGGATATAATAGAGCTTATACCCATAATTCAGAATTTCTCCTTTCCGAACCAAAAACCGTTTTAGACCCTACAGCTGGTGGGGGATCAATTCCGTTTGAAGCTTTAAGATTAGGCCAGAAAGTAATAGCCAATGATATAAACCCGGTGGCATACGTTATTTTGAAATCTACAATAGAGTATCCAACTATTTATGGTATAAGTTTAAAAGAAAACATTTTATCTTGGGCCAAAAAACTGATCGAAGGATTAGAGAGAAAGATAGAAAGTGTTTATCCAGATCAACAGAAACTACCTGATAGTGAATTTAAAGTATTAAAATCTATTTTGTATAAGGAAGAGGATTTAATAGAAATATATAATAGAGAGTTTATTATCGATTATCTCTACACTCGCCAAGTCACCTGCCCGCATTGCGGCGGGGAAGCGCCGCTGCTGAACACTTGTTGGTTGTCCAAAGAAGGCGATAAATGGGGTGTGCGCATCGTTCCGGACGGAAGCCCGAAAAACGGAAAAGTCCGATTCGAAACATATCGCGTGACGGGCAACCGAGGGCCGAACGGCGAGGATCCCAATTTTTCCACTATCACCGACGGCGTCGGATTGTGCGTGCATTGCCGGCAAGCGATTCCGTCGGAGGAGATCAAGGCGCAAGCGCGTGGCGAATCGCCTCACGGTCGTTGGCGGGATCGATTGTATTGCGTCGTGGCGGTCCGTTATCAGCCGAAACTGGATTCAAACGGCCGCCCTCGTAAATATCGGACCGGCGAGCGTGCCGGTGAAATCATCACCGAAAAAATCCGCTTTTTCCGCCCGCCGAACGAGCGCGACCTCAAGGCTTTGGAAGAAGCAGAAAAACGGCTCATGGAACGCTGGGATGAGTGGGATCGGCAGGGGCTGATTCCGACGGAGAGGATTCCGGAAGGCCATAAAACATTGGAGCCGATCCGCTACGGCATGACGCGATGGTGCGACCTATTCACGCCGCGGCAGCTGTTGGGGCACTTGATTTTGGTCGAAGAGTTGAACCGCTTGAAACCGCGCATTTTGCAGGAGCTCGGCGAGGACCGCGGGCGGGCTGTGGTGACGTATTTGCAGTTTATGATTGATAAGGGATTAGATTACAATAGCAAGCAGACGAGGTGGGAATATACACGTGGGATTGTGAAAGGAACGTTTGGCCGCCACGATTTTTCCCTCAAATGGACGTTTGGCGAGATGATCTTTTGCGGACCGAATTCAGGCGTCTCCTGGGCGCTCGATCAGGTTCTCGACGCTTACGAAGGTATCGCCGAACTCTTGCAACCGGTACACGAACGCTTGAACGGGAAAGAACCCCCTCTTCTGATTCGTTGCGGCACGGCGGCCCATACCGAGTTGCCGGATCGGTCCGTGGACCTGATTTGCATGGATCCGCCGTATTACAATAATGTTCAATACGCGGAGCTTTCCGATTATTTTTATGTCTGGCAACGCCGGACGTTGGGCGACTTGTATCCGTTCTTCCATCGCCGATTGACGGACAAAGAGAACGAAGCGGTCGCCAACCCCGCTCGGGACGGCAGCCAGTCTAATGCGGCCAAAGAGTACGAACGCCGAATGAGCGAAATCTTTGAGGAATGCCGGCGGGTGTTGAAAGACGACGGCATCATGACGGTTATGTTTACCCACAAGACACTTGAAGCATGGGAAGCGCTGACGCGGTCGTTGATTGAACAAGGCTGGGTGATAACAGCTGCCCTCCCGGTGGAATCCGAAGCAGCGGAATCGACGCATCAAAAGAATAGGGCTTCCGCCGCCAGTTCTATCTTCCTCTCCTGCCGCAAACGGCTCAAGCCCAACGACAAACCGTCCGCCTGGGTCGGTTTCGGCGGGACCGGCGTCGCCCATCGCATTCGCGAGGCGGTGCGGCAAGGGTTGAAAGAATTCGAACGCTTACGGTTGAACCCGGTCGACGAGATGGTCGCCAGTTACGGCCGAGCGCTTCAGGTGTTGTCCGAGAACTGGCCGGTTTTGGACGGCGACGAGTTGGTCAGTCCGATTCGCGCCATGAACGAAGCGAGCGCCGTCGTGGCCCAGTACCAGATGGTTCGCTTGACGAGCGGCCGGTTGAAAGTCGACGATCTGAACCCGGAGGCGGCCGTCGTCCTGACGCTGTACGGCATTTTCGGCCTAGCCGAATTTTCGTATGATGAAGCGTTGAACCTTTCCCGGTCGCTGAACATTCGCCTGGAACAGAAGCCGGGCGGTTATCGGGTAGAAGGGCGGATGGTCGGCATCAACAACGAGGCGCAGGGACGGCGGGCAAGAAGCCTGAACCCGGAAGAGACCGGCTACGACGCCCCGCTTGTCCGACGCGGCTCGAAATTGCGTCTGGCATTGCCGGAAGAACGGCATGCGAATCGGATCGATCGCCCGCAAACGGAATGGGACATCCTTCAGGGCTTGATCCTGAAATACCGGGAAGGCGACGTGCCGGTCGCCCGCGCTTACCTGCTTCGGCATGCCGAAACGAAACAACAAGTCATCCTGGACATGTTGGCCGTATGGGCGTCGCAGATGGTCGACGAACATTTGCGCAGGGAGGCGGAAGCGTTGCAATTCGGCCTCCGGTTGACCGAGTGAACGTCTGGAGACGGAGGATGACGACATGGACGGGGCTCAGGGTCTGCGTTCGTATCCGTGGCGTTTAAGTTACCGGACATCCTCAATGTCGTCCGACGGTCGTCCGGCCGACATCTTGCACGATTTCTACCTTCCGGCGCTTCGCCTGTCGGTCCGGTACGACCGAGTGGCGGGTTATTTCAGCTCGTCTTCCTTGGCGGCGGCTTCACAGGGTTTCTCCGCTTTCGTCGGCCGGCAAGGGCGGATGCGATTGATCACCGGCGCAGATCTGGATCCCGAAGATGTGCGGGCGATCCTGGCCGGCGATGCGCAGCGCCTGGCTTCCTGCCTGAACCGGGTGCTCGAACAGCCGGAATCGTGGCCGGAAAACGTCCGCAACGGCGTCACTTTGCTCGCCTGGATGGTCGCCCGCGGGTATCTGGAAGTGCGGGTCGCTTTTCGCTTACATCGGATAACCGGCGAGCCGCTGCCGCTTGACTCCGTGGAAGACGGCTACGTTCATGAAAAATGGCTCGTCATGGCCGATGAATTCGGCAATCGACTATACGGTTCCGGTTCCCTGAACGAATCACGGACGGCGCTCACTCTCAACGCCGAAAACATCGACATTCATTGCGACTGGTGGAGCGAAACCGATCGGCGGCGTGTGGAGGATGCCGTTCGCAATTTCGAAGCGCTGTGGACCGGGCAAGTCCCACATATGCTCGTCTTACCGTTGCCGGAAGCCGTTCGTCTGAGACTGATCAGGCTGGCCGAACACCTCGAACAACTGACCGAAATCGACGGCACGGTCGTACCGCTGCCGATCGAGGTGACTCCGTCTGCGCTTGAGCTGCTCCGTTTTGCCGTCATCCGCGACGGTCCGAAATTGCCAGGAGGCCGTTTTGTCGGCATCGAAACCGCGCCGGTCGAACCGTGGCCGCACCAACGCGTGGTAGCCCGCCGGCTGGTGAAAACGTGGCCCTATTCCTATCTGCTGTGCGACGAGGTCGGGCTCGGCAAAACGATCGAGGCGGGACTTGCGTTTCGCTCGCTTTATTTGTCGGG
Organism: Candidatus Reconcilbacillus cellulovorans; assembly: GCA_002507565.1. GTDB lineage: Bacteria > Bacillota > Bacilli > Paenibacillales > Reconciliibacillaceae > Reconciliibacillus > Reconciliibacillus cellulovorans. The sequence goes on along the minus strand of MOXJ01000014.1, from coordinate 103,226 downwards.
AATGGCCAAACGGATTCTGATCGCCGCACCTGCCGGTTTGACCCAGCAATGGCTGCGCCAGATGGGATCGAAAATGCTCATGTCGTTCGGTTGTGTCAACACTTCTCCGCGACTTATGCACGAATACGTCTTTCCAAAGGAAGAACGGCGGCCGGCCGAGGCGATGTTCACGCCCGACCTGACGATCGTCTCGACGGGATTGATGACGGAGAGGCGGAGATCGGAATTCGAACAAGCCGAGCCGTTCGACATCGTCCTGGTCGACGAAGCGCACACGGCTAGACGTCGAAATCCGAGCGCGGGCATTCACGCCCATGCGGAATATGTTCAACTTTACACATTGCTGCAAGAAGTGTTGCGCGGCAAAACCCGCAGTCTATGGCTGGCGACGGCTACCCCGATGCAACTCGATCCCGTCGAAGTCTGCGACCTGTTGGCGCTCACGCATCGGGTCGGGGCTTTCCAGTTTGATCCTACATTGGTTATGGAATATTACAACCTTATAAGAAAAATAATAAACAATGAAGAGATGAGTGAAAATGATTGGATGCTACTCCATCGAGTGGTTACAGGAATCAAAACGCAAGACCCGGTGCTTTGGGATTTTGTAACAAAATATGTAGTAACACCTGCGATTCGCGCACCTCTTCGGCAATGGTTGGACTACAAGCGAATTCCCAGAGGTAGAGACCGCCAGCTCATGAGCCGATTCTTCTTCAGCGTTTCGCCGCTGTCACGCGTCATGATGCGTCACACGAGAAAGCTGCTTGAAATTTATCGGGAAAAGGGACAACTGTCGCAGAACCTTGCGGAGCGCTGTGTGCTGCAGATGCCGGATATTCGCATGACGCCGGCGGAAGAACGCATTTACCAACTCTTGGATGAATACTGCCGAGGATGGAGTGAACAACTCCGACATAACAATAAATTTCATAGAAGTTCAGTATTGTTTTGGCTTAGCTTCCTTCGGCTCCGTTTTTCGTCCAGCTTGTATGCGTTTCAGCAAACCATCCGAAATCGTCTTCACAAAGTCGAAGCGACGTTGCAGCAGCAGTCGAGTTCAAAGCGTACCGAATACACTTCCAACGATGCAAACCCGGAAGATATCGTATACAATACCGAAGAAGAACAAGATGCTGCTGCCGTGGAAATGGTGCTGCAAGGTAGAACCCTGGAAGATTTGCAGTGGGAGAGACGAGCTTTAGCGCGTATCCTCGATGCGATCGGCGATTCTCTCGACGATTCGGGAAAAATGTTAGAGCTGTTGGCCAGGCTGAACGAGCGGCGAATCGGCTCGACGGGACGAATTCGTCAGACCGTCATTTTCACGCGGTTTTACGATACATTGGTCGATATTGTCTCGCGTCTTCAACGCGTCGATCCGACGATGCGCATCGGCACCTATTCCGGAAAAGGCGCTCGGTGGTTCGATCCCGAGCAGAATCAGATGAAGGATGTCGATCGAGAAGAGGTCAAGGAACGGTTTTTACGCGGGGACATCGACGTGCTCGTTTGTACGGACGCGGCGGCGGAAGGTCTGAACCTGCAAACCGCCGATTTGCTTATCAATTTCGACCTTGGCTGGAACCCGATGAAGATCGAGCAACGCATCGGGCGCATCGACCGTATCGGACAGAAGCATTCCCGCATTTTGGTGTTGAATTTGTGCTATCGCAACAGCGCCGAGCAGATCGTTTACGGACGGCTGCTGGAGCGGCTTGAGAAAGCAAGGCTGATCGTCGGAACCCAGCAGCTTTCGCTTCTTCCTGTTTTGCCGGAAGAGTTTTTGCAGCTCGAGGAAGGACAATTAAGCCAGGAAGAACTGGAACGTCGGGTAACCGAACGGCTTAAGAAGCAGCAAGAGCATCTCCACATGATGGAGATTTCGGCCTCGGACTTGTTCGATATTTACAAGCGTCTCAGTGAAAATGAGCATGAACGAGCCCCAGTGGACTCGACAGCGATTTGGGAAGCTTTTTCAGAATCTGAATATTTGCTGAATCATCTCGGTTGTCAAATTCGGCACTTGGGCGATCGGCCCGTCATCGAACTGAAAGGGATTCCCGGTGTGCCGGACGGCGTCGTCCTTACGGTTTCGCCCGCTTTGTATGAAGAAGGTTTAGGCGAAAGACGTGTTCATTTTGCCACTTACGGTGATCCTTATTTCGACGCTGTTTTGAATTATATGAAAAAATTTGGGTTGCCGTCTTGCATCCGCAGAATTTCCGTTACGATCGGCGACCAGAATCGTCTGGAAATGGTCGCTTACGTCGTCGCTTGTTTGGACGATCAGAACCGTTCGGATTTACGGATGATCTGCAAATGGGATGACTTACGAAACATGCGGCTTGATGAAGGGAGATCGATCTCGGAAGAAGAACTTGTCCCCTTTTACCAGAGACTGGTCGGAATCGCCCGTGATGAATTCGATCCGATCTTGGCGGCGGAGCGGCTGGAGAAAGCCAATGTCCGTGCCGCTTATCTCCAACAGTGGATGATCGCCTTGATTGCAGAAGAGTTGCTGGAAGAGAAATGGAAAGATAAGAGCGAATCGTTCGGAGCGGTGCTCAGGAAGCTCGAAGGGCTTGAAGAGAAAGATCGGTTGCTCGTGACCGGTTTGCCGGGGGACCTTTTGCGGGTTTATTCGAACGATCTCGTGTTTGAAGCGGACCTACCGTTCATCGGCGAGAAAGTCTCTTTGACCATTCCTGCCTACATGATCAAATCGACGATCGGATTTATCCGGCAGATCGGGGATATGGTCAAAAACAAGGAAGGAAGAGAAAATGTGTCCTATCACCGACTTCATGCTGCTATCAAACGCCGGATTGAAGACGTGAAGAGGCGGATGAGTATGTGAAGGGGCGTGATGCTTGCGGTGGGGTTGGAACGGATTCGGAGCATTAGAGGGATTCGCAAATGAAGAGAGTCAGCATATCATTAGACGAAAAGGATTTGGAAAAATTAAAGGCGTGGTTTAACTCCGCTTCAGACGACGAAGCGGTGCGTTCAGCGATATATCATGTGTTGAGTAAAAAAACGTACCTGGAATTGTTGGGTTTAGAGGGAAAAGTCAAATGGGGAGGAGATTTAGATGAAATGAGAGCTAGTCGGCAATGATTTTGGTGGATACAAGTGTATGGATCGACTTCTTCAATGGTATAGATTCAAAAGAGAAAAATCAACTTCGACAACTTATTATAAATCATAATCCAATATGGTTAACTGATCTAATTTTAACAGTTATATACATATCAAAGATAATTTGTTAAAATTATTTCATATAGATAAATATTTTACATTTATAATTTTATTTTACAAAATCCGGTGCCATCCATCCCCGCAAACAGCGAAAAAAGGCCGGAAGGCGAAGGAGATCCACAACCTTTTGTCGAATGAGGAATATTAAGCGCTTGAGAGTGCCGTATCGAACGGGGGTTGCGACGAGGAGTTCATCGTCGACCGAACGGAGCAGATATTGCCGGCATGATTACAGGCGGTATCCGGGCGGATGTGATGTCGGTCGACCCGTCTGTGTGTCCGAGTTGCTAGAGGCGGTGCTGTCGTTGTGTACGCATCGTGCGATCCTGCGACGATGATGCGAGATGTGCGCAGACTGGAGGGCGGTGAGTATCGCGCGGTCGAGATGCAGCCGGTGAATATGTTTCTACAGACGGCTTATGTGAAGTATGAGGGGGTGATGGGAAAAGAGGCATAAAACATTCAAACTAACTTTATAAAAAACATGGAGTGATGAAAGTGAGACAGAGAATTTTTTATGCTGCAAAGGTTAATGTTTTTGAAAATATTTTTAGCAGTAATTTAAGTGATATAATCAATTATCACATACCTGAGGCAATATTGGAATCAAAACCAATAAAATTAAGAAAAATGAATTGGTCGTTCACTGATGTGAAAAAAATTAAACAAAATAATCAAGAGTATATAATTGGGAATATTACTAGATCACAGTATAAAGATCAAAGAATAAAAGTCGAGAAGAGGACGAAGATGATTAAACCAGAATATGAAATAGCTGATACATTGTTTTTTGTGTACTATCCATCTGGAGAAATTTTAATCCATGAAGTCAACAATAGTTTGGTAAGTGGAGATCAACTTAGAAAGATATTTGAAAAATTATTAGAACAAAACCCATATGTAGGTGAAGTGAAAATTTTTCCTATAATAGATAAAAGAAATATTAGAGAAGAATTGTTAAAGTTCAAAAAACTAACATATCTTAATTTTTACTTAATTAGGCCTAATCCTGGAAAAAAAGAGTTTGATCTATATCAACAAATTATTGAAGAAAACAATTTAAGAGAATTAAGAATGGAAATGAGCAATAAAAAAGAAGGGATTAGAATATCTAAAAATAAAGATGAATTCAATCATTCAATAGAGATAGCGCTTCAACTAACTGAAAAAGGGTATGGAAAGGTAAGGGCAAAAGGTGAAGGGGATGCGCGCGAAGAGAAAATTTTTTCTTCTGAAAAAAACGTTCGATCCCTTCGTATTGCCAAAGTCGATGAGGAAGAAAGATTGATTTCGAGACTGATCGAATTTATCCTAAGTATCTTAAGTATTAAGAGATAAAGGATGAGAAGTGAATGAATGATGAGAAAAAATCGTTACCACGTAACATTTGAAGAGACAACATTTTTTGGGTTATTGAAAATATTAAAGGCAGATGAGCTAAAGAATTGGTCGTTTTATTTGTCTTTTCTTTTCACTTTTTGTATTTTTGTGTTAATTGTTTTAAATAATAATTTCATAATTATTACAAATTTATTGGCTGAAAAACTTGCAGTGGCTTTGTTGGGAGCATCAGCTAGTATTTTGGCTATTGATCTTGCAGGCCTTGCGATAACCGTCGCAATTTTTAGGCCTCCTCTTTTACCACGAATGTTGGAAACGAAATTGCTGCATAGATTGTTGTTTCCCTTCTGGTTTTCTGCAGCATGGTGGTCTATTAGTATATTTTTATGTATTATATTGATTTTATTAGAAGTTTTGGGTAAGAAAATATTGATTTCTTCATTACTGTTGGTAGAAGTTTTTGTTTTTCTATTTTCCACATTCTATACTGTATCCTTGACAGGAGTTATAGTACGCCTTGCTCTTCAAACCGCTCAGGTTTATGAACGTGAAAACTCGGATTCTAGTGACTAGCGACTTATAATATTCCAATACTTAGATGATATGTGACAGAAGATTATGTTTTTTCTATAAAAAGTAGTTTCTAAGCAGGTATAATCTGAGGGCTGAATCACTTGAATCGTATATTGGGAGTTCTGAAGAAAAAGCCAGCATTCTTTCTCCAGAACCCCGATAAAATCGATGTTGTGCTGAGAGATATGGCGGATTTCAATTTGTCCGGACGATTTAAGTTAATCTTAATCCTATTTCGAATCTTTCAAATATTGCAAATTAATAGCGGAAGGTTGAACATTTGTCATGTATTCACCATCGTTTAGACGATGATAGAGTATTTATTATTTAATAATTCTCATAAAAAATCGATGATTGGTAGATCGACCTTGAGGAACTCCTGAATTTCAAGTCTACTTTGTTAAAGTGAATATGCGAAAGTGACGAACCGCTCGGTCCAGAGGATTTATAATACGGAAAAACTTCTTCCAGAAATATAATAATTATATGGTATAATGGAGAAATGGTAGAAAAGGAAAGTAAATTCATATTAGCTCATGATAAGCTAGTAAAGTAAATTAGTTGGAGAATCATGCCATCATCATTTTATCACCCTATCAGGAGACCACCGCCATGCCCTATTCCTTCCACAACTAAACTTTCCGCGTCCTCCGCAACGACGGGCCCGGCGCCGAAGTGAACGAGAACACCGTTTTTCATTTCCGACAGGTGGACGACGTCGTGCACGCCGACTATTCCGGGGGAAAAGTCAAAATGGGCAAACTGATCGGCTTGCTTCGAGGGCGACCGGCTCTGCTTCCGCTACATTCAGATCAACGAAAACGGCGAATTTCACGCCGGACACAGCGTGGACTGGATCGAGACAACCGCAGACGGCAAAATTCGGTCGCCTAGATTGTTTCCATGACCCGTGGTCATCTTTCCCCAGGACGCCGTCTGCTTCCAAAATTCCTCTTGACACCGCCCCCAAAAAACGATACATTCAAGGTGACGCAATTTTTGGTAACCGGTAGATTCTTTCTTAATTTCGTCTTTCCTTTGTCCTGTAAAAAGAAAACGCTTTCAAAAACCTTCCGACAATGATTTCCTGGGTTGGCCGGGGATTCTGAAGCATAAGGTGGTGATGGCCGAAAAAGCGGGCGTCATGGAACGGACCCAGACGTTCGGTCTTCGATCGTATGCGCGTCGCGCGCATGTGTTCAAATCGGGTCATGCGAAAGAGGTGGAAAAATGTGACGCCGGTGAAATACGATTTCGACAACAAGGTTTTCCGAGTAGTAGCGATTGAGGGTCTATGTGGTGGTCTGGGTGAAGAAACAGTATTTTCCTTCAAGCAAACCGGAAACGCGGTTCACGCCGATTATTTCGGCGGCAGGATCAAAATCGGTAAGTTCGTCGGCCTAATCGAAGGCGACAAGATTCGGTTTCGATACGTGCAAATCAACGAACATAACGAGTTTTACGTCGGGCAAAGCATCGGCCGCATCGAATGCGCGCAGGACGGCAAGATCCGCCTGATTGACGAATGGGAATGGGACGCGCGGTTCGGCCGGGGGCGTTGTGTTCTGGAGGAAGTGTAACGAATCCCGGTTAGGGACGGACCGATCGAAAAATAAAGAGGGGCGTCTTTCCGAAGGCGGAAGACAGCCCTTTGTCGTCGCAAGCGTCATTTCAGCAATTCTTTCAGCACTTTGGCGACGCCGCGGCTCAGTTCGGCTTCGTGATCGGAAATATAGGCGACCTCGCTGTGGTAGGAGACGTTCTTCGAAAATAGTTTTTCGGAGACGGTCCGCAGCGGGATCCAAAGTTCTCCGTTTCTCCACAGCACTTTTTGATCGAGGACGCGGACGCGGTTGTCGAGTGTCATCCGGCCTTCGCGACCGATGAGGATACGCTTCCCGGCCAAGCGTCAAGGCGCGGTCCGTTCCAAAGCCGGATCCATTGCCGGACCGCATACACCGCGATCAAAACACCGAGCGCTAACATGATCGCCGACAGCGACGCGTTCAAGACGCTGTAGCCTTTTCCGTTTGCGAGATACACGTTGGAAATCATCCACACGCCTGCGGTCATCACCGTCGCGTAAAGATAGGCGAGCGGGACAAGGCACACCAGCATGTACCGACGCTTCTCGGCCACTTTCAAGACGACGGTCGCGCCGACGATCAGGCCGATGGCGGCCATCAACTGGTTAGAGACGCCGAATAGCACCCACACGGAACCGATGTCGCCGGAATAGAGCAGATAACCCCAGAAAAGACAAGCCAATGCGCTGGCCGACACCGAGGCCGGCATCCAGTCGGTTCGTTTGAACGGTTTGTACAATTCGCCGATCAGTTCTTGGATGAGATAACGGGACACCCGCGTCCCGGCGTCGATCGCCGTCAGAATGAACACCGCCTCGAACAGGATGACGAACTGGAAAAAGTAAGACGCCAAATGCTTGAACCACGGAATCGCGGTGAAAATGTACGTCATGCCGACCGCGAGGCTGACGGCGCCGCCGGTGCGTCCTTCGAGCGACAGGCCGATCTGGCGGCTCAGTTCCGGCAGCGCCTCGACCGCCATGCCGAGTTTCCGGAATGCCTCCGGTGTCGCGTTGATGGCGAAATAATCTCCCGGGTGAAGCGACGTCGCGGCGATCAGCGCCATGACGCCGACGAGACATTCCGTCAGCATGGCGCCGAAGCCCACCATTTTAATGTCGCTCCATCGGTTGATCATCTTCGGCGTCGTACCGGAACCGATCAAGGCGTGAAAGCCGGAAATCGCCCCGCAGGCGATCGTGATCGAAATGAACGGCCACACCGGGCCTGCGATGACGGGACCGCCGCCGTTTACGAAATCGGGGATGACCGCCGGAAACCGGATGACCGGGTTGACGGCGAACACGCCGAGAATGAGGGCGACGAACACACCGATTTTCATGAAACTGCTCAGGTAGTCGCGCGGCGCAAGAAGCAGCCATACTGGAAGCGCCGACGCGAAAAAAGCATATAAGGGCAAGAGAACGGCCAACGTTTTTTTGTCGAACGTCAGCAGGTCGCCGAGCGGTCCGTCCTGTACCCACGGACCGACGATCACGCACAGCGCGATGAGTAGTACACCGGCTGCCGAAGCGGTCTTCAGCCGGCCTGTTTTTTTATAATACATCCCGACGCCGACGGCGATCGGAATGGTCATGGCGACGGCGAACGTCCCCCACGGATTTTTCTCCAATGCGTTGAGAACGACCAGGCTGAGGCCGGCCATCGTGATCGTGATGATGAACAACATCGCGATTCCCGCGCAAATCCCGGCCACCGGTCCCAGTTCTTGTTTCGCCACTTCCATGAGCGATTTGCCGTCGCGCCGCATCGAGGCGAACAGCACGACCATGTCGTGGACGGCTCCTCCGATCACCGCGCCGATCAACAGCCATAAAAGCCCCGGCAAATAGCCGAACTGCGCGGCCAATACGGGGCCGACCAACGGGCCGGCCGCGGCGATGGCGGCGAAATGATGGCCGAACGCCACCCACCGGTTCGTCGGCACGTAATCTTTGCCGTCCTGATACGCGTGTGCCGGAGTCGGCCTGGAATCGTCGAGCCGGAGAACTTTCGCGGCCATGAACGTTCCGTAAAGGCGATAGGCGATCAACAACAGACACAGGGTGGCAATGACAATGGTGACGGCATTCACGTTGATCCCTCCGTTTGGGTTTCGCAAGACTGGGCTTCGTTATTTCGCTTTTCATTCTAGCAAATGTAAGCGATTGCGCATGGTTTTCAGGACGAAACGTCGATTTTCGGCGCCGAAACGCAACGAAAGAGGGATCAACGTTCCAAAGTATCGGATCAGAAGCCGAGCGCTTGCCGAACGTTTTTGGCGAAGGTTCGACTGACCGGTATTCGGGAGCCGTCCGTCATTCTTAAATGATACGTACCGTTAAACCAGGGTTCGATTTCCGCGACTTCGTCAAGATTGACGATATAACTGCGATGCACGCGCATGAACGGTTCCCGACTGAGTCTGCGTTCGAGTTCCGCGAGCGTTCCGCCGGTCCGATATTCTCCGCGGACTGTCCGGCAGCCCACTTGTCCTTCTTCTGCCCAGACGAAGAGCAGGTCTTTCAAATCGATCAGCACGATCCGATCGTCGATCGGCAGCGCGAGTTTTTCCTTTTGAAAAAAACACGACTTATATTTCCATTTATTCAGCTTATTAATCGTTCGGCGAATGCGCGGCTCGTCGAACGGTTTCAGCACGTAATCCAGCGCGTCGACGCCGAAGGCTTCGAGAGCGTGCTCGTCGTAGGCCGTGACAAATGCGACTGCCGGGGGTTTTTCGACATGAAGCAGCTTTCGGGCGAGTTCCAGGCCGTTGCCTTCGGAAAGCTGAATGTCCAGAAACACGACGTCCGGCTGAAGAGTCTGGATGTCGGCAAACGCCGGAACAAGCCGGTCCGATTCTCCCACCACTTCCACATCGCCGGTGCGGCGCAACAAATAGGTCAATTCATCGCGCGTCAACGGTTCATCTTCTACGATATACGCTTTCCATTTCACTTATACTTTCCTCCTTTTCGGTTTGAATCCATGGAATTTGGATGCAAACCGTTGTTCCTTCGTTTTCCCGGCTTGTTACCGCAAAGTCGCTCTGGTCACCGAACAGGCCGATCAGGCGTGCGCGAATCGTCTCCAGCGCGGTTCCCGTGCCATGAGTGGACCAAACGGCGGTTTTGCCCAGTCGGGAGAGTGTTTCGGGCGGCATTCCCGTTCCATTGTCGTGAACGAGGAGTACGAGCCGACCGGAACGACGCATCGCTTCCAACCGGATGACACCTCCGGAGCGGACATGCCGAAGTCCATGCTTGACAGCGTTTTCAACCAGCGGTTGAAGCGTGAACGGCGGCACCAACGCCTTTTCCGCACCGGGCGTCAGTTCGCATTCAAAGCGGAATTTGCCGGGGAATCGGGCTTCTTCGATCGCCAGAAACGCTTCTACGTGACCGATTTCCTGCGTAAGAGGCACCAACGTCTCGCGAGTGCCCTGCAAATTGTTGCGGAAAAAAACGCCGAGCTGGATCAGAAGATGCCGTGCGCGTTCGGCATCCTGACGTGTTACGGCGGCGATCGTCTGGATTGCGTTAAACAAAAAATGAGGATGCACCTGAGCCTGCAGTGCTTTAATTTCAGCGTCCTTCAACAACCGCATCTCGTTTTCCGCGGCCGCCAGCTCCAACTGGACGGAAAACAGTTTGGCCAGTCCTTCCGCGAGTTCGGTTTCCACCGACCCTAGTCTTTTGGGATCCGTAAATCCCAATTTTAAGGTTCCGACCGTTTGCGACCGCACGGTAAGCGGAAGAGCGATAGCCGCCCGCAGCGGGCATGCCGCGTGTCGGCAACCGATTTCTTCGGACGAACGGGCGACGAGAATCCGACCGTTTTCCAGTGTGCGCCGCGTCAAATCCGACAAAGAGCCGTTTTTCGGGAGATGGTGGACTCCGCCTGCTCCGATGTGCGCCAGTACCCGATCGCGATCGGTGATCGAAACGGCGTCCGCTCCGATCATCCGATAAATGATTTCTGCCACCTGTTCGCAGGACTCGGGCTTCAACCCTTTTCGGAAGTAGGGCAACGTCTGTTCCGCGATGGAAAAAGCTTTGTGGGTCTGCAATGCCTTCGTACGTTCCTCTTCCTGTAGCACCGATTTCAGAATCAGCATAAAGATCCAGACTCCGACCGCGTTGACAGCAATCATCGGCAAACCGATCAGACGAACCAGCTGAACCGCGTCAGAAAACGGCCGCGCGAACAGCAGAATCAGCGCCATCTGCAACGTTTCGACCATGAGGCTGATACTCGCGGCGAACAAGGGGCGGACTTCTCCGGTATGCCGGTTTCTTCTTCCGGCAATGCCCGCAATGAGTCCGCCCGCCGCCGTCGAAAGAGCGCATGCGAATCCGGTGAACCCGCCGAGCAGATAACGATGTCCGCCGGCGATCAGGCCGATGCCGAGGCCGACTGCCGGCCCTCCCAGAATACCGCCTACGACGACGCTCAGATTCCGCGTATTGGCGATGGCGTTGTCCGGTTCGATCCGGCTAATCCAGTCGCCGTGAACCACGCGACTCGTGCTGACTTCCACGCCGGTATACGTGCTGACGATGCCGAACAGGCCGAACATCAACACGAGGAGCCATCGGCTTCTTCCGATGTTTTCTCTTCGGACGATGCGGCGGAACGATTTCAATCGCGTTGCAATGAAAGCCATTACGACGATCAAACCCATTCGTTCGATCATCAGAGGTATCAGTTCTGTCATCGGTTGATCCGCTTCCTTCGTTATCGGTCGGGATTTATCTACATCACCGTTTAAATATAATCATACACTGGAAAGACGATAACTTGAAAGAGTTATTCCGAAAAAAAGATCCAGCGACCGTTTTTCTCCGGTCGCCGGATGTTGGGTCGTTCGTTACTCCGACTTGAAGTACACTTCCAGCTCGGCGATCTGCGCCGCCGGCCAGCCGGTGTTGTTCGTCACCGTCAGCCGCACGTACCGGGTTCGGACGACGGCGGGAAGCGGGATGTCGACTTCGTTCGAGGCGTTCGGATCGAACCGGTAGTTCCGCGGCGCAAGCAACGTCCGGAATTGTTCGCCGTCGTCGCTTGCGAGCACCTCGATTTCCTGATCGCGCGCCTGCCAGGCTTCCATCGGCGGCAGTTTCAGGCGGATGAGGTTGATGTCCCGCGCTTCTCCGAGGTCGACCGTGAGCGATTGCGGGAAGCGCCGGTTGACGCTTTCCCAGTACGTGTACGGATCGCCGTCGACCGCTTTGGCGGCGGGATAATCCTTCGAGGTGTCGGAGGTCGAACGGACGTCCCGGCCGAGCGCCAGGTTTTTCATCGGCGCTCTTTTCTTGAACGGGACGTCGCCGACGGTGCTCGGCGTATCGGACGGAGTCAACAGGACATAGCCGGTTTTTTGGCCGTTGATGTCCGTGATATAGTCGAACACAATCCAGTCGCCTTCTTCCCGCACCGGCAAGTCGGCGATCTTGCCGCCGTCGTACCGGTAGGCGGCGGCGACGGCGTGTTTCCAGCCTTTTTCTTTGCGGACGGCCAAAGTCGTATCGTCGCCGTAGGGCTGGTACACAGCGACGGCTTTGCGTTCGCGGATTTCCGCCAAAATATGGTTTTCGCCGTCGAGCGGTCGGCCGTTGTAGACGGTGTAGACGCCGGCCCGAATGCGGCCGTCGCGGGAGACCGTCTGTACGCCGCCGGGCGCGAGCGTGAACAGGTCGTCCAGCGCCAGAGGGTTTTGATCGTCCCAGTTGGCCGTAATTTCCATGTCGCCGATACGGGTGACGGTCCGGTTCGGTTCCGGTTCCTCGAAGCCGACGATCCGACGGTCCGCATAAGCCGCCAGGACATGCTTCTGGAAAACGCCGACGACGTCGATCCACGGGTTGTCCGTGCCTCTGGTCAGATCGGCGCTTAAGTGGTAGCCCATGGCGAGGTTCCACCGGAGGACGTCGCGGCTCATCGTCATCGTTTCTTTCGCCAGGTTGTGTTGGAACTGCATGACTTTGTCCCGCGCCAGCATGCCCATCATCGGGTAGTACGACGTATAGGCGGCGGTTTTGGGGCGGTAACCGAGCTGGTTCCAGAGCAGGACCGAGCCCATGAAACCGGCCGCGTCGTCGGCTAGAACGTCGAAGCCGTCCTCGACGTACATCGGATGGCGGATCGAATCCGCGTATTGCCGCAAAGCTTCGATATAGGCGTTGGACGGATCGGTGCCCGCCGGGACGACGCCGCCGAACACATAGGGCGTGTTGCGGATGCCCCACTGGTCCTCGAAAATGCCGTCGACTCCCGCGTCGAGCAGCCGGCGGTGTTCTTCGGCGATGCGGGTCCGCACGAACGGGTCGCCGGGATTGACGACGTATCCGCTGTGCGGGCCGTAATCTTCCTTGATGAGGTCACCGTTTTTGCGCCTGACGACGATGTCCTCGAGTTTCACGCCGCCCGGCAGGTTGCGGAGCGTCGGCGCGTTGACGCCCCACCAGGAAAAATTCGTGTACGGAACGACCAGATTTCCTTTTTCCCGCGCGTAGGCGATGAACTGCCTGAAGTCGTTTTCCGTTCCCCAGCGGGGATCGGGAGGCAAAAAGTCGGGATAGTTTTCGTCGTGGCCGCCCGGCTGAAACGCGACCAGGTGGATGACGCCGGTGTGCCGCAGCCGGTCCAGCCATTTGCTTTTCAGCGTCGTCCAGTCGCTTCGGGCGGCGGCTACGTCGAGCTTGAAAAACGGCGACGCGAAAAATTCGTCCTTCCGGTCGCCCAGTTTGTCGGCCAGCGACCGGTACCGGTCGATGCCGTTGTCCGTCCGGTAGCGCTCGATCGACTGCGCGTAGTCTCCGCCGACCTGCACGACGATGCGCGGCGAAGTCCATTGCTCTTGCGGCGCGATCCACGTCTTGTAGTCGCGCACGATGCCCGTGGCGCCCGCCTGATCGATCTGGTTCTTGAACCCGAGGACGACCGGTTTGACCGAGGATTCGCGGATATCGTAAATCGCAAGACTTCCTCCCGTCGTGCGGACCGCCACGTAAGACGCGAACAGAACGCCGGGGTACTGATCTTCGAATGAATTCTGGTCCTTGAAAAACCGGTCGTTCAGCTTCACCCCCGGCAACATCGGCAGGAGCGCGTCGCGGATCCGGTCTGTCGGCAGGTTGAGTTCGTAGGGGAAGCGGAACGACTCGACGGTTTTGTCGGACGTATTCCGGACGACGGCTTGCAAGGTAAAGCGGTTTTCCTTTGAAAACGTCGCGGTGACGTCCACTTTCAGCGGGCCGTCGTAACGGAGTTTCAGTTCCCGGCTCGACGGACGCCATTCATAGGAAAACGACCTCGACGCGCGGCTGTTCAGGGACGATCGGTCGTCCAGAATCGCCCACCAGAGGTGGCCGTCCCGGTTGCCGGTGGAAAGAGTTTCACCGGTTTTCCGGTCTTTCAGGGACACGAAAGCCCCGTTCGTCGCGTCGAACGCCGCTTCATAATCGTCATTGCGCACGAGCAGCAGACCGTCTTTTTCTGTAAAAGTCACCGGACGGACCCCTCCGAACCGCAAATAAACGAGAATAGCTCCGATCGCCGCTACCGCAACGGATATCGCCGCCGTCCATATCCATATCCTTCGTCTTCGATTCATGCAAAAAGCCTCCTCCAACGGCAAAGAGCCAGTGGAACCACCGGCTCTTTGCGGAATCAGCTGTGTTGCCGCCGAACCGCCCTGACCGTCAGCCATATCGCGGCCGTCCCCGACACCGCCGCCAAACCGATATACAGGCGGATATCCGTCGGGTCGCCGGTCTTCGGGTTCGGCTCCGCGGTCGCACCCGGCGATCCGGCCGACGCATCCGCGCCGTCCGAACCGCCCACGGCGGTCGCCCCGGCCGAACCGGCCGCCTGCACGGCGTTCGTGAACGAAATTTCGTCGATCCAGATCGTGCCGCTTACGCCGTCGTGGAAATTCAGGTGCACGGCCTGAATCCCTTTGTCGATGCCGTTCGCTTCAAGATCGATCAGGATGTCCTGATATTCCGTGGTGACGGCGGGTATTTTCTTCCCCGGCGCGGTCAGCAGGTCGGCGAACGCTTTGCCGGTCGTCTTGACCGTCTCGCCGACGGCGTAATTCAGGTCGAAATCCGCGCCTTCGCCGCCTTTGGCGCCCTTGATCCGGATCTTCAGGTACTTGTAGGAACTGGCGTCGATCGGGCCGCCCGTGCCGAACCAGCCCTTGGACGCGTATTCCAGCTTCAGCGCGTTGTTTTCGATGGTCGCGCTTTTGCCGGCGTTGCCGCCGTTCCACACCGCTTTGGCGCCGGATGCGGCGAAGTCCGTAAGCCCGCTGCGGTCGTAGTTGTCGAGAACGAGGTCGCCGTCGGCCAGGGCGGCGAGTCCGAACGCGAACGCCAGAGGCAAGGCGGCGACGGCGGCGGTCAGACGTCGAAACGTTTTCATGTTCATGTCGGATGTGGTCACCTCCCCCGTTTTTCATGGTAAGTCCGGACGGGCGCACGGGGGAGGCGCGTTTCTACGGAAATGATGCGGAACGTTACGATATCGGGGGCATTACCGGAGGAGCCGGGCGTGGACGGCGAACCGGGAATCTTCTCCCCGGGCCGAGCAGGTGGACAGCGTCAAAATCGTGTCGTTTTCGTTCGGGCGGACGCGGGCCGGATGTAGGGAGCGGGATGCCAGATCGTCGACGAACGCCTTGAAGTCGTCGTCTCCCGTAAAGTCGACCCGGATGTAGTCATGCCGGACGTCCGTGAAATGGACGGAGAAAATCTCCCATCGCGTCTGGTCACCGAGGAGGGTGAGTTCGACGACCGGATGGCGCGCGAGGAACGATCGGCTCTCGTAGCGCAAAAGTTCGGCGAACATCGTGCCGTTTTTCATGTTGTGGCCGTAGAGGACCAGATGTCGGTCCGCGCCGGGGATGTTGCGGTAGTCGAGAAAAATGCTTCCGTTTCGGTTTTCCTGCCGTTTGACGTCGTGCGTGAGGTAAAACGCATTGTCGCGGCCCTGGACGACCGGGTAGTCGATAGAAGTGCCCGGGATCCGAATCCAGCCGACGATGTCGGGGTTGATGTCGCGCAGTCGGTCGAGCGGCGAACGGATGTTCTGCGGCATCGTCGACGGCCGGCCGGTCGCGCCGGATTCGGCGACGGCAGATTCGGTGACGGCGGATTCGGTGACGTCGGATTCGGCGACGGCGGACGTGAAAATTTCCCTGACTTCCGAGACGGCCGTTCGGTTTTCCCGGTCGTCCGTCAGTATTGAAAGGATGCGCAGTCCGGCGAGAACGAAAACGGCGAACGCCATCGCCGCGGCAGCCCAGACTCCGGATCGTTTCGGCATAAGCGCCCGCGCCTCCTTGTTTGTTTGCGGCTTTCCTTCATTTCAGCATAACCGAAGGGCCGGGCGCCGTCCGTAGGCGATTTTCCGCAAAAAAGGCGCGGTTTTACGTTCGGCTGCCGGGCGTGTAGGCGCAGGCCGGGGCGCTTTCCAGGTAGTCGCCGGTCAAGGCGAACGCCCGCGCCCGCGATCCGCCGCAAACGCCGCGAAATTCGCAAACACCGCATTTTCCTTCAGCGTTTTATTGCGCAGCGCCCGCATGACCGGCGATTCGCGATAAATGGAGCTTAGCGGCTGTTCGCGAACGTTGCCGCAGACGACCGGCAGAAATCCGCTCGGATAGACTTCCCCGGGGGCGTTTTGCTTTCATCGTACCAGAGCGGGCTGCGCAGCCGTGTGCGCGGCGTCACATTTTTCGAGGATAGAGGCGAGGGGGTGACGGTCGTGCCGAAGTTTACGAAGGTCGACAAGGAGACGTGCATCGCCTGCGGGGCGTGCGGAGCGGCCGCTCCCGACATTTTCGGCTACGACGACGAGGGGTTGGCCGAAAATATTTTGCCGAAAGACGGCAACCGCGGCGTTGTCGAGGTGCCGGAGGAGCTGTACGACGATCTGGAAGACGCGCGGTCGGGATGCCCGACGGGGTCGATCCTGGTGGCCGACAAGCCATTGGAATGACCGAGGACGGCCGGCGGGCGCGGGGCGCCGCGCGCCTTCCGTTACACCGCTTTCCGTTTGTTGTAGACGTCGAACGCGACGGCAAGCAGCAGAACGAGACCCTTGATGCCCTGTTGCCAGTCGATGCCGAGGCCGATGAGCGACATGCCGTTGTTCATGACGCCCATGACGAGACCGCCAACGATGGCGCCCCAGACGGTGCCGATGCCGCCGGAGGCCGAAGCGCCGCCGATGAAGCAGGCGGCGATTGCATCCAGCTCGAAATTGACGCCGGCTTTCGGCGTGGCAGCGTTCAGCCGTGCGGCGAACACGAGGCCGGATAACGCGGCCAGCACGCCCATGTTGACGAACACCCAGAATGAGACGCGCCGCGTGTTGATGCCGGACAGCCGCGCAGCTTTCTCGTTGCCGCCCACGGCGTAAATGTGCCGTCCGGCGACGGTTCGGCCGGTGACGAACGAATAGGCGGCGATCAACACGGCGAGCACGACGAGAATGTTCGGAATGCCGTGATAGAGCGCGAGCACGTAGGCGAACGCGTTGACCGCGGCGGCGAGCACGATCCATTTGGCGGCGATCCGCGACAGCGGGGCGGCTTCAAGCCCGTATGCGAGCTGCTTCAACCTGCGCCGCCATTCGACGACGGCAAGCGCGAGCGACAGCGCGACGCCGACGGCGATCGTTAGAAGATGGATCGAGCCGCCTCCGAACCAGTCGGGAAGAAAACCGGAGCTGATGCGCTGGAACGTTTTCGGAAACGGCGCGATCGACTGGCCGCCTAGCGCGATCATCGTTAGCCCGCGAAACAGCAGCATCCCTGCGAGCGTGACGATAAACGACGGTATGCCGACGTAGGCGACCCAAAACCCTTGCCAGGCGCCGATCAGCGCGCCGAGCGCCAGACACGCGGCAAAGGCCAGCCACGCGGGCACGCCGTGATGCACCATCAAAATCGCGGAAACCGCGCCGACGAACGCCGCCACCGAACCCACCGACAGGTCGATGTGCCCGGTGATGATGACGAGCATCATGCCGATCGCCAGAATCAAAATATAGCTGTTTTGCAGGATCAGGTTCGTTACGTTGAGCGGTTTCAGCAATAGACCGTCGGTCACGATCTGGAAGAAGGCCGCGATCGCCACCAGCGCGACGATCATGCCGTACTGGCGGACATGCTGGCGCCCCCATTCAAGCAAGCCGTTCATCGCGCCGCTGCCTCCCTTGCGTCATGTGTTTCATCAACCGTTCCTGATCTGCTTCCCCGCGAGCGAATTCGCCGGTGATCCGCCCTTCGCTCATGACGTAAATGCGGTCGCACAGGCCGAGAATTTCCGGTAACTCCGACGAAATCAGCAAAATTCCTTTGCCTTCATCCGCGAGACGGTGAATGATTGTGTAAATCTCGTATTTGGCGCCGACGTCGATGCCGCGCGTCGGTTCGTCCAAAATCAGGACGTCCGGATCGGCGAAGATCCATTTGCTGAGCACGACCTTTTGCTGGTTTCCCCCACTCAAATTTCCTGTTTTCTGAAAAACGTTCGGCGCTTTAATGTTGAGCCGTTCGCGAAATTGTCGGGCGACCGAAATTTCTTGATATTCCCGAATGACGCCGCGGGAAGCGACTTTGCGCAGAGCGGCGAGCGACACGTTGCGCCGGATGTCGTCGATCAGGACGAGCCCGTACTGCTTGCGGTCTTCCGTCACATATGCCAGGCCGTGGGCGATCGCCGAGCGGACGTCGGCGATGCGGATTTCCCGACCGTTCTTGTAAAGACGCCCGGCGACGACGTGGCCGTACTGGCGGCCGAAAATGCTGAGCGCCAGTTCGGTTCGTCCGGCGCCCATCAGGCCGGCGATGCCGACGATCTCGCCGCGGCGGATGTACAGGTCGACGCCGTCGATCGCGTTGCGGCCAGGACGCGACGGGTGCCGGACCGTCCAGCCGCGTATTTCGAACAGAACGTCGCCGATATTGGGTTTGCGCTCGGGGAACCGTTGCGTCAAGTCGCGGCCGACCATGGCGCGGATGATCCGCTCTTCGGTAACGGGTTCCCGACGAACATCGAACGTTTCGACGGTCTTGCCGTCGCGCAGGACGGTGATCGCGTCGGCGACGCGCAACACCTCTTGCAGCTTGTGCGAGATGATGATCGACGAAATGCCGCGCCGTTTGAGTTCGACGATCAGGTTGAGCAGGTTGTCGCTGTCTTCTTCGTTGAGCGCGGCGGTCGGTTCGTCGAGAATGAGCAGTTGCACTCGTTTCGACAGCGCCTTCGCGATTTCGACCAGTTGCTGTTTGCCGACGCCGAGCGACGATACCGGCGCAAGCGGCGATTCGTCCAGCCCGACCGTCTGCATCCATTGCCGGGCTTGGGCGATCGTTTCGTTCCAGTCGATGATGCCGCGGCGCGCGCGTTCATGGCCGAGAAACAAGTTTTCCGCGATCGACAGATCAGGCACGAGCGCCAGCTCCTGGTGGATGATGACGATTCCCATCTCTTCGCTCTGCCGGATGTTGCGGAACTGGCAAGGGCGTCCGCGGAAACGGATTTCGCCTTCGTATGTGCCGTAAGGATAAACGCCGCTTAAAACGTTCATCAGCGTCGACTTGCCGGCGCCGTTTTCGCCGCAGAGCGCGTGGATTTCGCCTTCCCGCACGCGCAAGGTGACGTCGTCAAGCGCGCGTACGCCGGGAAACGTTTTCGTGATGCCGATCATTTCCAAAATGTAGTCGGACATCGCCGAACCTCCTTTCGGACTTGCGGGCGATAAAACGAAAACGGCTGGTTTCGCGGCGCCCCGCGCCGGCGCTTGCGCCTTCGCGCCGCGAAACCTAGTTCCGGTTCGGTTGTTATTTGCCGAGCTGATCTTTCGTGTAATAACCGCTGCCGATCAGAACTTGCTCATAATTGGTGATGTCGACGGACACCGGTTCGAGCAGGTAGGCGGGCACGACTTTCACGCCGTTGTTGTACGTTTTCGTATCGTTGACGTCGACGGTTTTGCCTTGCAGCAGGCTGTCGGCCATCTGGGCAGCCTTTTTGGCCAGTTCTCGCGTGTCCTTGAACACGGTCTGCGTCTGTTCGCCGGCAATGATCGATTTAACGGACGCCAGTTCCGCGTCCTGGCCGGTGATGATTGGGAACGGCTTGTCGGGTTTGCCGTAGCCGACGCCCTTAAGCGACGACAGGACGCCGATGCTGATGCCGTCGTACGGGGACAGAACCGCGTGCAGCCGTTCAGTCGAATAAAAGGCGCTAAGCAGGTTGTCCATGCGCGCCTGGGCGGTCGCGCCGTCCCACCGCAGGGTGGCGACCTGTTCGACTTTTGTCTGTTTGCTGCGGACGACGAGCTTGCCGGAGTCGATGTAGGGCTTCAGCACGGACATCGCGCCGTCGAAGAAGAAGTACGTGTTGTTGTCGTCGGGCGAGCCGGCGAACAGTTCGATGTTGAACGGTCCCTTGCCGTCTTTCAGGCCGAGCTTGTCGACGATGTAGGAGCCTTGCAGGACGCCGACCTTGAAGTTGTCGAACGTCGCGTAATAGTCGACGTTGGGCGTTTTCCGGATGAGCCGATCGTAGGCGATGACGGCGATGTTTTTGTCCTTCGCCTTTTGCAGCACGTCGGTCAGCGACTCTCCGTCGATCGGCGCGATGATGAGCAGTTTGGCGCCTTTGGTGATCATGTTTTCGATCTGGGACAACTGGTTTTCGACGACGTCTTCCGCGTACTGCAGGTCGGTGTCGTAGCCGAGCGCCTTCAGTTCCTTGACCATGTTCTGGCCGTCGCTGATCCAGCGTTCGGACGACTTCGTCGGCATGGAGATGCCAATCAGGCCTTTGGACGAGCCGGACGAACCGGACGAGGCGGCCGGCGACGAGCCGGCGGAGCCGCTTTCCGAAGCGGGATTGTTGTTGCCGCAGGCAGCCAGCGATACGGCGAGCACGGCCGAAAGCAGCGGCAGCATCGTTTTGCGGAGCATGTGGGTTTACCCCCTTGCCTTGGAGTCGTATTCACGACGCAGTATAGCAAGGGGAAGAGGGGCGGGTCTTTACAGCGAATCGACGTTTTTTATAAAAATCCGACGAACGTTTACGACGGTTCGTCGGGTTCCGCGGGGGCGGCGCCTTTTCGGTAGCGTAGGGGCGAGACGCCTGTGGCCTTTTTGAAGGCGGTGCTGAAATAATGCTGGGTTTCGTAGCCGACGCGCGAGGCGATCTCGTGGATCGGCAGGTCGGTGGCATGCAGAAGCTGCGCCGCCTTGCGGACGCGCAGACGCGTCAGGTATGCGACGAACGTGACGCCGAGCTCCTGTTTGATCAGCCGACCGAGGTAAGAGGGCGACGTCTTTAAATTTTCAGCCATTTTTTCCAAGGTGAGATCGCACTCGTGATAATGGTCCATCATGTACTGGCGTGCGCGCCGGACGAGCGGCGACAACGTTGCTTCCCGATATGCGGCCTGCCGGCACCGCCGGTAGGCCTCGGCGACCGCCGTCAAGCCGTCGCGAGAGGCGCACGGTTCGGCGTACAGGCGGACGTCCAGCCGGAGCAAGTCGCGGATCGACGTTTCTATACTGGGAAAAACGCCGTCGGCCCGCTCGTCCCAGACGACGCCGATCGTCCGCTCCGCGGCGTCGCGGAACAAGACGTGCGGGTAAGGCGCCAGCCATTCGGACGCGATGTTTTCGACGGCGAACGCGTAAAGCTGCCGGTCGCTTTCCCGCATGCCCCGGCCGTCGTCGGGCGGTTCCGTCCAGCGCACGAGCAAGACCCAGGCCGGCGGTGTTTCGGGCAGCTGCAAAAACCGGAGCCGTTCGCGGATTTCTTCTGCGGACAGCGCGCCTTCGGCCCATTCTCGGCAGAATCGTTCGCGAAGCAGCGGCATATGTTTTTCGATTTGGCGGGATGCCATGTCCAGGTAGGCGCGTTCGCGCATCGACGTTTCCAGTTCGTCGCGGATGCGTCCGAGCAGCCGGTTCAGTTCTTCCGGATCGGCCGGTTTCAGGATGTAGTCTTCGACACCGAGCCGGATCGCTTCCTGGGCGTAGGCGAATTCGTCGTGGCCGGTGATGATGACCGCGCGGCATTCCGGCAGCCGTTTGCGCAGCCGTCGGATCAGCTCGAGGCCGTCGACGATCGGCATGTTGATGTCGACAAGCGCGATGCGGACATCATGGCGGACGGCGGCTTCGAGCGCTTCCTCGCCATCTTCGGCTTCGGCGGCGAGCCTTAATCCGAGCGCTTCCCAATTCACGGCATTGCGGATTCCTTCACGAATGATCGGTTCGTCGTCGGCGATCAGTACGTTGAACGTGGGGCGGTTCATGCGGGCGGTCCCCCTTTTTCTCCGAACAAGAGCGGCAGACGGACGACGACGGTCGTTCCGACACCTTCTTCGCTGTCGACGGCGATGCCGTAAGCCTGTCCGAACGTCAGCCGGATGCGCGCCTGGACGTTGGCGAGGCCGTAACCGCCTTCCCGGGGACGGCGATCGTCGGCGGCCGCAGCGTCGTCTCGCGGCAGCGGGTTTTCCAGTTTGCTCCGGACGGCGGCGAGCCGGTCGGGCGACATGCCCTTGCCGTCGTCGCGGACGCGCAGCATCAGGCAGCCGTCCTGTGCCTCCGCCGTCACGTCGATGAAACCGGGACCGCGGCGTTCGCGGATGCCGTGGTAGATCGCGTTTTCGACGATCGGCTGCAGAATCAGTTTCAGCGTTTTCGCGTCGCGCACGTCGTCGCTCATCGCAAGTCGATAGTCCAGCTTGTTGCGGTAACGGATTTGCTGGATGTTCAGATAGTGGCGGACGTGTTCGAATTCTTCGGCCAGCGGGATGATGTCGCTGCCACCGCTTAAGCCGATCCGGAACAGTCGCGCGAGCGATCCGACAAGTGCGGCGATATCGTCGGCGCCGCGGCTTCGGGCCATCCAATGGATGGTGTCGAGCGTGTTGTACAGAAAATGCGGCTTGATGTGCGCCTGCAGGCTGCGCAGTTCGGCTTCGCGTTTTTTTCGCTCCTGGATTTCGGTCAGTTCGAGCAGCCGGTTGATTTGCGCCAGCATGAGATTAAAACTGCGGCCGAGCATGCCGATTTCGTCGGTGCGCGTGCCGCGGTAGCGAATGGACAGGTTGCCGGATTCGACCTGGCGCATGAACGACATCAACTGGTCGATCGGCCGGGACATCGACCTGGACAAATAAATCGAGGCGGTCAGCCCGAGCAGGCAGACGAGGAAGACGAACGTGACCACGGAAAAGCGGATTTCCCGCGCTCCTTCGACCGGTTCGCGTTTCGGAAAGACGCCGACCGTCGTCCAGCCGGTAAACGGGGACGTTCGGTAGATGAGCAGCCATTCTTGTCCTGCCGCTTGCCGGGTGACGACGCCGCTGTTTGCGGGACCGAACCAGTCGCGCGGAAGCCGGTCGAACGGCGTTTGCGCGGGTGCGTAGACGATTTCTCCGCGTTCGTCGATGACGGTAAGAAAGCCCGATTTGCCGAGCCGGACGGTGCGCGCGGTTTCCGAGACGACGCGCAGTTTCATGTCGACGAGGATAACGCCGAGCGTCTGCTGCGTGTCCGGATCGATGACGGCGCGGACGGCGGAGATGCGTTCGCGGTCGGTGTACGGAACAAGCGTGGTGACGTTCCGTTCGGAAGGCCGGCCAAGGATTTGGAAAATTCCTCCCGCTGCGACGGCCGCCCGGAACCAGCTTTCTTCCGTTAACGGGCGCGGGGTTCGCGCGTACATGTCGTTGCTGACGTAGTTGCCTCTGGCGTCGGCGACGAGGATGCCGGCGACCTCCGGATATAAGGAAGCGAATTCCTGCAGAAACCGCCGCATCTCGTAATAGTCGGCCGAAACCGGCTCTCGCTGCGGTCGTTCGTCGGCGAGGAAGCGGCGAACGGTGGGATTGAATGCGATCAAATATGTTAAATTTTGTATATTGTTCATATAAAATTCGAAGGATTGGCTGACCTTTCCGATCACCTGCATCGCGTAGTCGTTCGCCTGGCGTTCGACGACGCGGTGGACCGTCCAATCGACGAGAAGGGCAAGCCCGAGCGAGGGTACGATCCCGATCAGCAGAAAAAGCGTAATCAGTTTGTAGCGGATCGGCAGGTTGTCGAACCGGATGCGTTTCATCGGCGCTCACTTCGCGTAGAAACGGTCGACGTTGTCGCGTGTGACGACCGTGACGCCGGTGTCGACGTACGGCGGTACGAGCGGCTCCACGGAATGCGGGAACATCGGCGTTCCGCTCTGCGGATCCGCATGGCGCAGATGAAACAGGAACATAAGCGACCAATATCCCATTTTCCACGTCCCTTGCGCCAACGTTGCGGCGATCGTGCCGTCCTTGACCATGTCGAGCGTCGCCTTGTCGGTGTCGAAACCGATAATTTTGACGCGGCCGGTCCGCTGCATCAGCCGGACGGCGTCGCCGACGCCGACGCCGCCGTTGGCTTCGGTCGCGAAAATGCCGGCCAAATCCGGGAATTCGCCCATCGCTTCCATCGCGGCTTGGCGCGAAGCGAATGCGTCGCCTTTGCCGTTTTTGACAGCCACGACGCGCATGTCGGGGAATTCGGCTTCGATCGTTTCCCGAAAACCGCGGGTTCGTTCCATGTGGTTTTGCTGATTGGGGGACGTGATGACGGCGACCTCGCCGCGGCCGCCGGTCAGTTCGGCCATTTTCCGCGCGGCGATCGCGCCCGCCCGATAGTTGTCGGTGGCGAGGAAGGAATACGCCTTGCTGCCCGGCGCGCCGGAGTCGAACAGGACGACGGGAATCCCGTACTCGACCGCCTTATCGATCGTCGGCGTCAGCCGGTCGGGATGGATGGCGGAGACGGCGATGCCGGCCGGTTTGCGCGCCACGACGCGTTCCAG
The DNA here is from genome assembly GCA_002507565.1 of Candidatus Reconcilbacillus cellulovorans. Classification (GTDB taxonomy): domain Bacteria; phylum Bacillota; class Bacilli; order Paenibacillales; family Reconciliibacillaceae; genus Reconciliibacillus; species Reconciliibacillus cellulovorans. The sequence goes on along the minus strand of MOXJ01000014.1, from coordinate 78,565 downwards.
CACCATGATCTGTTCGTTGACGTCGTATTGGGTGGCGCCGTGATATTCGACGGAAACGCCGAGCGACTGGGCGGCGTCTTCGAAACCTTTGAGGCAGTTTTTCCAGTAATCGATACCGGCCTGAAACGTGACCATGACGTATTTTTCTTCCGGGTCGCCGCGAAGTCCGGCCGCGTCTTCCCAGCCTTCCGACCGGTTGCGCCCGTAATAGTCAAGTACATAAAGCGCAAACGCACCGATGCATACGGCGTATACGAGCCACCATTTCCGCATGCACGCCAGGTCTCCTTCCGCCGGAGGCGTTCTATCCGTTTACGCCCACTGTTCCGCCCATTCCTGCAGCTTCTCCAGAATCGGCTTGAGCGCCTTGCCTTTGTCGGTCAATTCATACATGATGCGGACCGGCACTTCCGGATAGACGCGCCGGACGATCAGGCCCGCGCCTTCGAGGTCGCGGAATCGTTCGCACAGCATCCGGTCGCTGATGCCGGGAATGAAACCCATGAGGTCCTTATATCGTTTCGGGCCGTCCATCAGGGCGAACAGGATGAAGCCCGACCATTTTTTGCTGAGAAGCTGGAGGGCGGATTCGACTTTCGGACATATTTTCTGGTGCATCTCGACGTCACTCTCCTTGCGCCGTATCTACCCGCGCCTCGTCTGCCGGAACCGATCCCCATCTGCGTCCGCCGGCAAAACGGCCGGCCGTCCTTACCGTCTCCATCGTGCGCAACATCGCCTCGTATTCGGCTTCGCTCAGCGCTTCCAACCGGTCGGTCCATTCGTGCAGCTTGGCTTTCAGGTCCTGCAGCGCATCGGTCGGTCCGGCTTCGGCTCCGCGCTTAATCCATAGGTTGGCCAAATTCGCGGTGATCGCCCCGAGAATCCCGATGCCCGACACCATCAGAAATACGGCGATCGCCCGCTCTCCGGCCGTCTGCGGCGAGATGTCGCCGTACCCGACGGTTGACATCGTCACGATCGACCACCACACTGCGTCGCCGTAGTCGTCGATGTTCGGATTGACGCCCTTCTCGAACAGGTAGACGCCGGTCGAACTCCAAAGCACGATCAGAGCGGCGAAGAGCAGGATGTAAAACGTCTCTCTCGAAGAAAAAAACTTCCACAACACCGGCGACGATCGCACAAGACGGTATAACCGGACGACGTGAAAAAGGCGGGCCAGCCTAAACGACGGATCGACGGGGATGAGTGCGACGAGGTCGAACCAGTTGCCGCGCAGGAAACGCGTTCTGTCGGTCGCCCGCCAAAGCCGGAAGACGAACTCGACTGCAAGAAAAGCCAGAACGAATCGGTCGATCGCCAACAGCATGTCCGTCGTGATCGCGGGATGGCCTTCATGTGCGGCGACGACGGCCAATCCGTAAGAAAGAAAAAGCGTCACGACGAAAAATTCGTAAATCGTCGCCGCCGTCCGCGCGGTTGAACGTTTCGGCTGTCGACCGACCGTGTCGCTGTTCATCGGCGGCCCCTCCATGCCGTTGTTCTCATTTATTATAGCACAAACAGAGATGGGAGAACGAAACGAAAGGACCGATCCTTATTTTCTGGATCGGCCCTCGGCTGAGGTTTGTTGCTCAAAACCGCACGAGCTGATCGACGCGCACCGGCATGCCGGTCCGCATCGAAATGTTGCCGGCGATGCCGGTCAAAATCGACATCGCGCCGTCGATGTGGGAGGCGGCTCGGTTGAACGGATCGGGCGCGGGCCGGCCGAACAGGTCGTTCAGCATGATCGGGTCGCCGCCGCCGTGGCCGCCTTCGGCTTCTTCGATCGGCACTTCATACGGCTGGCCGAACATCGGGTAAACGACGATACGCTTGCCTTTGACGGCGCCTTCCGACGCCTTGTCGCCGCCGGAGTTGACGTACGTCTGCTCGACCACTTCCATTTCGATCCGGCCGGCCGTGCCGTTGACGGCGACGCGGAAGCCTTCCCACGGCATGTAGGCGTTCAGCGAATACGTCAGGATCGCCTTGTTCTCGTAGCGGACGAGTACGCCCAGCGTGTCCTCGATGCTGATGCCGTCGCCGAACACGCTCTGATCGCGCTGGTAGCCGTCGTACGCTTCGGCGTCGAGGTACATCGCTTTGAGGTGCGGGTTTTGGTCCAGATGGAGCGCGAAGGGATCGTCTTTGGCGTTTTCGTTGCCGGTCGCGCGCTGGTAAAACCGGGTAACGCCGCGCTTTTCCGCGTTTTCCCGGCCGTAAAACAGCAGGTCGCCCTGGGCGAACACGAGTTTCGGCCGCGTCGCCAACCAGAAGTTGACCAGGTCGAAATGGTGCGTCGACTTGTGGACGAGCAGTCCGCCGCTGTTGCGTTTGTCGCGGTGCCAGCGGCGGAAATAGTCGGCGCCGTGCGTCGTGTTGAGCAGCCACTCGAAATGGACGCTCGTGACGTCGCCGATCGCGCCGGAAGCGATCAGCTCGCGCATTTTGGTGTTGTGCGGCGCGTAGCGGTAGTTGAACGTCACGCGCAGGTTCCGGCCGGTACGCTTGACGGCGTCGAGAATCGCCTGGCATTTCTCCTCGTCGACGGTCATCGGCTTTTCGGTGATGACGTCGCAGCCGAGTTCCATCGCGCGGATGATGTAATGGTGATGCGTCCGGTCGATGGTGGTGACGATGACGGCGTCGGGTTTCGTCTCGCGAATCATGTCGTCGAACCGGTTCGACGGATAGGTCGGAACGGGCGGATGGCCGTATTTGGTCTCAAGCAGTCGGTTCGCGTAGTCGAGCCGCACGGGATTGATGTCGCAAAAGGCGACGAGTTGAGCCGTGTCGCGGAAGTCGCGGGCGAGGGCGCCGTAGAAAAACTCGGCGCGGCCGCCGGTGCCGACGAGCGCGTAGCGTTTGACCGTCATGCGGATGACCTCCCCAGGCATGGTCGATTCGGTTTCAGCATAGGGCAAACTGTGCAAAAAATCTAGCGGTCGTTTTGCAGACCGACACAAAATTGTGCGTAGTTTGCTCTCCGTAAACGCAATGTGATAGGATGGTTTCACGAAAAGGGGGATGGCGTCGTGGAGCCGATCTGGGTCGAAACAGTCCGCAGAAGCGCTCCGTTCACGATGGAGCAGGAGCACGGGCATGCCGCGTATGAAGTCTATTATTTGGCCGAGGGGCGCAGGAGGTATTTCATCCGCGATCAGACCTACCGGATCGAGGCGGGGACGCTCGTGTTCATCGACCGGTTCGAGCTGCACCGGACATTGGATGACGGCGTTGCGGAACACGAGCGGATTTTGATACAATTTACCGAGCAGTGGTTGGACCGGTTGACGCCGGAAGAGCGGCGTTGGGTTTACCTGCCGTTCGACGGCGGGGGGAGCCTGTTGCGGCTGTCGATGCGCGAGCGCGGATATGCGGAGGATTTGTTGCGCCGGATGGCGAAGGAGTGGCGTGAGCGCGCGGAAGGATACGAGCTTTGCCTTCGCGCGCTGTTCGTGCAGCTGTTCGTCTATATAGGCAGGCTGTTGCGCGGGCGGCGCGAACAGGAGGATGCCGGAGAGCAGCCGGCGCATCCGCGCATCGCCGAGGTCGCTCGATATGTGGCCGAACGCTGTGCGGCCCAAGCCGCGGGAAAATTCGACGATGCGGAAGACGGCGGAGCGGTGAGGCTAGCGGCGGTGGCTCGGCGCTTCGGGCTCAGTCCGTATTACTTGAGCCGGGCGTTCCGCCGCGAGACGGGGTTTACGTTCACGGAATACGTGAGCGCGGTTCGTCTGAAGGAGGCGCAGCGGCTTTTGCGCGAGACGGACGCGCGCGTCGTCGACGTCGCGGCCGCGGTCGGCTATCGCAACCTGTCGCATTTCGGCCGCGCTTTCCGACGGTTTGCCGGCTGTTCGCCGCTCCAATACCGGAAGTCGTACCGGTAATTCGGATCGGGGGAGGAAGGACATGGGCGTTTTCCGCAGATGGTCGAGGCGTTTGCCGGAGGCTGCGGCGATCGGCGGCGCGGCGGTAGTGCTTGTCTATTTTCTGTTCGTGCCGCCGCTTATCGGGCTTGCAGACAGCGGTGATTTCCTACGCGTCATGAGCACTGTCGGTCTGTATTACGGGATGTCGGAACAAAACCGGGACATGCTGTTTTTCGGTTATTTCCACCATCTGTATCGGTGGGATCCGAAGTTTTTCACGAACGGCGGGTATGTATCGACCCAGGTGCCGCTGCTCGCGTTGGCGGTGTATGCGGAGAGGATGTTCACGCGCGACGGCTGGTTCGACATCCGGTGGTTGTCCGCCGTATACGCAGTGTCGTTCGTGACGGCGTGCGCGTTGCTGATGTGGATGCTTCGGCGGGAAGCGGCGGCCGTGCGCTGGACGGCTGCGCTGGTGGTGCTGTTCGTGTTCGCCGATCTCGGCTATGTCGCATATTTCAACTCATTCTACGGCGAACCGGTCGCGTTTCTTTCGACGCTGTTTCTGGTACTGACGGTCGTGGCGCTCGTGTCGCGGGAAAAACCGCCGGTCCGGTTGCTCGCCGCTTATTTCGTCGCGGCGGCGTGGCTGGCCGGATCGAAGCTCCAGTATACGCCGGCGGCGCTGCCGTTTGCGGTCGCGGGGTGGATGTTTTCCCGCCTGCGGCCGGACGACCGGCGGTTCCGGGTGACGGCGCGCATTGGGGCGGTTGCGGTGGTCGTCTGCGCGGCGGTGGTGTTTGCGGCCAACCCGAGCGGGCTGAAACATATCAACCTGTACCAGTCGGTGTTCTTCGGGATTTTGCGCGAATCTAACGACCCGCAAGCCGACCTGCGCGAACTCGGACTCGATCCGAAACTGGCGGTCAACGCCGGGTATCACTATTTTCAGCCGGCGCCGATTCCGCAGGAAAGCGAGGAAATGAAGCAACTGTTCTATTCGCGCGTCAGTCATGCGGACGTCGTGCTGTTTTACTTGCGTCATCCCGACCGGTTGATCCGCAACGTGTTCAAGGCGGCCGAAGGCGCGTTCATGATCAAGCCGGGATATCTCGGCAACTACGAACCGTCCGCCGGAAAACCGTACGGCGCCGTCAGCACAGCCTGGTCGTTCTGGAGCGACTTCAAAAAACATGTCGTTCCGCATCACATCGGGACGATCGCGCTCGTGTTCGGGTTGTTCGCCGTGAGCGCGACGCGCGTGCTGCTGAAGGCGCGCGCCATGGGGCGAACTCGGACGGCAATGGCCGCAGCGTTCTGGCTCGCGTTCGCCGCGGACGGCCTGCTGCAGCTCGTCGTGCCGATCGTGGCCGACGGTTTTGCAGACATTGAAAAACATTTGTTTTTGTTCAATGTGTCGTTCGACGTCATCGTCGCCGTATCGGCCGTCGTTACGGTCAGGACGCTCGCGAGGGCGTGGTAGACGGCTCGCGGCCGAGGATGAACCGCTCGACGACGAGCCGGACGCCGTCTTCGTTGTTCGTCGCCGTGATGAAATCGGCGACCGCCTTGAGCGGTTCGACGGCGTTGCCCATCGCGACGCCGAGGCCGGCCGCCTCGATCATGTCGCGGTCGTTCCAGCTATCGCCGACGGCGATCACTTCCTTCATGTCGCATCCGAAATGCGCGGCGAGAAACCGGATCGCGTGTCCTTTCGTCGCTTCGGGATGCAGCACTTCGAGATAATGCGGCTTCGATTTCGTGATGTGGGCCCGGTCGCCGAACATATCGCGCAGTTCCGGCATGATTCGGTCGAGCCGTTCGGGGTCGTCGACAACGAGCATTTTCGGAAGCGGCAGGCCGATCAACCGGCCGAGGTTCGGTTCGACGACGAACGGCACTTCAGACAGAGCCGCGTATTCCCGCGATTTGTCGTTGTCTTCCGGAACGTATAGCGTGTCGTCGTGATAAACATGCAGGTGAAGCCGGTTTTGTTTGCAATACTGCCAAAACCGCTCCGCTACGTCGCGCGGCACCGTCCGTTCGTAGAGGACGCGGCCGTCCAACGTTTTGACGAGCGCGCCCTGATACGTAATGATCGGCACGTCCAGCCTCAACGATTCTGCAATGCGGCGCGCCGACGCGTACATGCGGCCGGTCGCCAGCGTGACGACGACGCCGCGCGCGGCCGCCTCGGCGAGGGCGGCGCGGGTGGCGTCGGTGACGGTGCGGTCGTCGGTTAGAAGCGTGTCGTCGAGATCGACGACGAGCATGCGATAGTGGTTCAAGACCGATCCCCTTTCCGTTGTCTCGTCATTTGCTGCCAGACAGTTCCGCTCGCCTCTTCGCCGCGTTCGATGCGTTCGATCGCCATCCGCATCTGCAGCCGCACCTCGAACTCGGGTTCGACGGCTTCCGCGGCGCGCAGCGCCTCCAAGGCGGAATCGTCGCCGACTTCGTACATAAACCGCGCCGCACGCCAGCGAACCAGCTTGTTCGGGTCGCGCAGCGCTTCGGCCATCGGACCGGTCGCGGCCGGGTCGCCCCAGTCGGACAGCGCGTCGCCGACGGTGCGGCGGACGGCGGCCGACGGGTCCTTGAGCGCCTCGAACAGAAGCCTCATCGCCTCCGGCGTCCGCAATTCGCTCAAATAAACGGCGGCCAGCCGTCGAACGGACGTATGTTCGTCGCGGATCGCCCGTTCGAGCAGGTCGAACCGCTCCGGCGTCGGCTTCCAGCGAAGCAGGGCCGCATAGCGCGTTTTCCAGTCCGCGCTTTTGAACGCCTGTTCGACGTCTTCGGCGCTCGCACGCGGCGGGGCGAAAAGTTCGCTTCCCTCGTCGCGGACGGCTTCTTCCGGGGTATGCCGCGCGGCCCGTTCGACGAGTTCGGCAAGCCTGTCGTCGTCGTAGGCGGCGTCGATTTCTTCCGCGACTTCGCGCGCGATCGCTTCCGGGTCGCCGTACCGGACGCCCCACGGTTCGAGACGGCGTTCTTTCAGCAGCGTCGGGGAGGCGCGCGTCGCGCGGTCGACCGCCGCCGCGAATCGTTCCGGCAGACCCGCACGTGCTTCCCGATCGCCGATGCGGGCGCGCACCTGGATCGGGATGCCGCGGAACACCTGGACGAAAACTTGCACTTCTCCGAAGTTTTCGGCCGTGTCGTCGCCGTGGGCCGCGTCGGGCGCCGCAACGTCCGTCGCGCCGAAAATGTCGCGGATGTGGGTCAAAATCTCTTCCCAGTCACCACTCGGTACACGGTCGACCGCTAGGAAATCGGCGGTACGGAACACCGCCTTTACGCCCGGAATGGCGAGAATGCGGCGGATCAGCGGCGGCGCCGCATCCTTGCGGTCGGGCGTATACGTATGCCGGACGCCCGCCGGCAGCGTTTCGTCGACGTTCAGTTTCATCGTATGCGGACTCGGCGTCGGTTCGATCGAGAGAAGACGCATGAACGGCAACCTCCTTGTGCGCGTCGTCGCTTGGCGGCGAACGGATCGCGGCAAATAAAAAAACGGCAAACGCCGTCTGCGTTCCGTTACACCTGAAAAGCTGGTTCGGCGAGGAACGCTTTAACCGTCGTCCGCCGGCGGTTCTTTACGGCCTTGGGCTGACGGCCGCGCGGCCGACGTCCTGGAGCGGGACGGCCGTTCGGTTGCCCATTGTCTTGAAAATCGCCACTTCGACGCGCCGGTTTCGCGCCCGCCCTTCCGGCGTCGCGTTCGTGTCGATCGGACTGAATTCGCCGTACGCCACGGGTTGAAACCGAGCGGGGTCGAGCCCCGGCGTTTGCTCCATCAGTTTCATGAAGTTGTAGGCGCGCGCGAAACTGAGCTCCCAATTCGAATCGAATTCGCGATTGTGGATCGGCACATTGTCCGTATGGCCGCCGATTTCTACGCGATAATCGGGGTAACGGACCAGGATTTCGCCGATCGCTCTCGCCAGTACGCGGCCCTGCGGCTTGACCGTCGCGCTGCCGGAATCGAACAGTGTCGTGTCGCGAATGACGATTTTGAGCAGCTGTTCGGTCAGCACCGTTTCCAGTTGCGTTCCCAGATTGTTGGCGGCGATAAATTGGTCAACCTGCTGTTTCAACTGGGACAACTCTTCCATGATGCGGCGCTGTTCTTCGAGCTTTCGCCGGTCTTCTTCCGTAAGCGTCTGTCGGTTTTCAGCCTGTACGGAAGCCAGTCTGTCCTTATCCTCTTGCTGCCGGGGAGGGAGATTGTCTTCGAGCGGCATCGGCACCGTGCGCGAAACTTCGAAAAAGTTCGGTCCGCCGTTGAAGGCGGAGATGAGCGCCTGGCGCAGCCGGTCGAATTTTTTCGCGTCGATCGTGCTGGAGGCGAACAGCACGATGAACAGCGCGAGAAGCAGCGTCAGTAGGTCGGCATATGGAATAAGCCAAGTCTCGTTGAGATGATCGTCTTCATGAGACGAGTGCCTTAGCCTTGCCTTGCCCTTCATGCGCCGCCTCCCCTTTCGCCTCGTCTTCCTCCTCGGCTTTTTCCTCTTCTTCCGCGCGTTCGGTCGGCGTCAGGAAGACGGACAATTTCTGCTCGATCGCGATGGCGGAGATACCGGCCTGGATCGACAGCAGCCCTTCGATCATCATCAGTTTGAGTTCGACTTCTTTCTTCGAGAGCTGCCGCAGTTTGTTCGCCATCGGGTGCCACAGCACGTAGCCGGTGAAAATACCGAGCATCGTCGCCACGAACGCGGCGGCGATCGATACGCCGAGCTGGTCGATGTCGCTCAGGTTGCCGAGGGCGGCGATCAATCCGACGACGGCGCCGAGCACGCCGAGCGTCGGCGCATACGTGCCGGCCTGCGAGAAAATCTGCGCGCCGGAACGGTGGCGTTCTTCCATGGCTCGGATTTCTTCCATCAGGACGTCGTGGATGAAATCCTGGTCGTTGCCGTCGATGATCATGCGCAATCCGTTTTTGAGGAACGGGTCCTCGATCTCGTCCAGCTTGTTTTCCAGTGCGAGCAATCCTTCGCGGCGGGCGATCGTCACCCACTCGACGAACATGCCGATCAGCCGTTTTTTGGATAGAAGTTTCTGGCGCGTGAAGACGATCCGGAACAGATGCGGAATTTTCTTTAGGTCGGACATCGGAAAGGCGACGAAGATCGACGCCGTCGTTCCGACGATGATGATGAGAAAGGCGGCCGGGTTGATCAACATCGCGAACGGCGCGTGTTTGAAATACATGCCGCCGCCGACGGCGATCACGCCGAGCAGGATGCCGATGATCGTCGACCGTTCCATTTTCTCCAAGCCACCTCGCTTCGGATTAGTGATAATATCGGCGAGGCGGCGGGGAAAGTTTAGGCTACGGGAACAGCTTCGAGACCGTTTCGTAAAACGGGCGCGCAAAATCGTCCGCCCGGCCGCCTTGCCATTCGTGCAGCGCAAGTCGGCTCATCAGGTTGACGAATTCGGCGTTGGCGGAAATGTGGACTCGCGCGATTTCAGGGCGCGTCGTCCGGACGAGATCCGCGATTTTCAGCTGCAGTTCGTCGGACAGATCGCCGGCGTTGGGAACGTGCAGGTACGAGTATTTTTCCGTCAGGACGGTGCCGGGATCGAGTTTCCGCCGAACATCGGAACGGTCGTTCATGTCCGCCGACGACATCGACCGGTCGCTGCGGTTGAGTCGCCCTTTGCCTTTCGTGCCCGTCGCCGTGGCGTCCAGGATGACGGCGACGTAGGCGTTCGGCCCGGATAAGGCGACGAAAGCGTCGCGTATGCCTTTCAGGTCGCGAATTTTGGCCGCAGTGTCGTGATCAAGCCGAAGCGGCCGGACGGCGTCGATCTCTCCCCGCGGCGCCGCGTTCTCGTTCGGTGCGACACGGGCGCGGGGGTTCGGCAATTCGTGTTCTTCCCCGACTTTGGTCGAATAGTCGGTCGGACCGTGGCGAAACCGGTTGACGTACGTTTGCGCGCAGCCGGCGGCGAGCAGAGCGAAAGCGGCGGCGACGGCGATTGCGCGTTTCACGGCCGATAGCCCCCTTTCATTTCGCGATGATGCGGCTGTTCTTGGTGTTCCCGGACTTGCCTTCGGCTACGCGCGGTATAGCGAGGCGGATTTTGGGAAACGAAATAAATAAATTTTAGAACGTTTTGTGAACGCTTTTCGACGCGGATTGACAAGGAAACGGATTCGCATTTATAGTTAAAGCGATTCCGACTGAACGTGGGGTTGATCGAACGTGCGGAGTTGGAGACGGTGGCTGACCCGGCTCGGGGTTTTCGGAACGATCTTGCTGCTGGCGGGTTGCGGGCGCGACGACGTGTCGGCGCTTCAGCCGAAAGGCCCGGCCGCCGACGACGCCCGGTTCCTGATCGTGCTGACGAGCGGCGTCATGATTTTGGTGCTGCTGGTCGTGTTTGTGCTGTACACATATGCGCTTATTCGATTCCGCTGGAAGGGACAGAAAGAATATCCCAAACAAGTAGAAGGGAATATGAAATTGGAAATTCTATGGACGGTCATCCCGTTCATCCTACTGATCATTATCGGGACTCCGACGCTCGTCTACACGTTCAAGCTGGATCGCGATCATACGAACGATCCGGAAACGCTGAAGGTGAAAGTAACCGCCCACCAATTCTGGTGGGAGTTCGAATATCCCGACTATAAACTGAAGACGGCGCAGGAAGTCGTCATTCCCGTCGGTAAAAAGGTGGCGTTCCAACTCGAATCGGCGGACGTCATCCATTCGTTCTGGGTGCCGTCGCTCGGCGGCAAGAAGGACGCCAATCCCGGTCTAACCCAGACGCTGACGCTCCAGGCGGACGAGCCGGGCGTCTATCAGGGCCAATGCGCCGAGTTGTGCGGGTTGTCGCACGCGAACATGTATTTCCGCGTCAAAGCCGTTTCGCAGGAAGAGTTCGACCGGTGGGTCGCCGACATGCAGCGGCCGCCTCAGGTCGCGCTGTCGGACAAGGCGAAGCAGGGCGAACAGATTTTTAAACAGTCGTGTCTCGTCTGCCACGCGGCCTACGTGACGGACGACGCGACCGGCCAGATGAAACTGAGCGGCGGTTCGGCCGGTCCGAGCCTCGTCAACGTGGCCGACCGCGAGACGATTGCGGGCATTTTGCTGAACCGCGCGCACGGTGAAGCGGACGTCGATCCGGCGAAAGTGCGGGAAAACCTGACGGTCTGGCTGAAAGATCCGCAAAGCGTCAAGCCGGGCAACCTGATGCCCAACGTGCAAAACGTCGAGGGCAGCAAGATGGAATATACGGTGGCCGGCGGGCCGCTGTCCGACGAACAGCTCGAAGCGTTGGTCGAGTTTCTGATGGCGCAGAAGCAGCAATGAGCGGAGGCGGGACGGTTCCGCCGGCGTTCGGCACGGATGATCCGCCCTGGGGAGGGAACGACGTTGGCTCACGCACACGCGCACGCGCATGCGGCGATCGGCGCGCATGCCCACGCGGTTAAACGGTATCGCGGGATCATGGACTGGCTGACGACCGTCGATCACAAGAAAATCGCGATTTTGTACCTGTTCGGCGGTCTGTTTTTCTTTGCGCTCGGCGGGCTCGAGGCGATTCTGATCCGCATGCAGCTGATGTATCCGCAAAACGATTTCCTCGACGCCTCGACGTACAACCAAGTGCTGACGATGCACGGCACGACGATGATCTTTTTCGCGGCGATGCCGCTTCTGTTCGCGTTCATGAACGCGGTCGTGCCGCTTCAGATCGGCGCTCGCGACGTCGCGTTCCCGTTTCTGAACGCGTTCAGCTTCTGGGTATTTCTGTTCGGCGGCATTCTTCTGAACGTCAGTTGGTTTTTGCACGGCGCTCCGGACGCCGGATGGACGGCGTACACGCCGCTGTCGTCGGACCCGAACTACAGCGGCCGCGGCATTGATTTTTACGTGCTCGGCCTGCAGATTTCCGGGATCGGTTCCCTGATCGGCGGCATCAATTTTCTGGTGACGATCATCAATATGCGCGCGCCGGGCATGACGTTCATGCGGATGCCGATGTTCACGTGGGCGTCGTTTATTACGTCGCTGTTGATCCTGTTCGCTTTTCCCGCGATTACGGTCGGGCTCGTGCTGCTGATGTTCGACCGGCTGTTCCGCGCGAACTTTTTCGATGTGGCGGCCGGCGGAAACGTCGTGCTGTGGCAGCACATTTTCTGGATTTTCGGCCATCCCGAAGTGTACATTCTGATCGTGCCGGCGTTCGGCATCATTTCGGAAGTGCTCAGCACGTTTTCGCGCAAGCGGTTGTTCGGCTACGGGTCGATGGTGTTCGCGCTCGCGCTGATCGGATTCTTGAGCTTTATGGTGTGGGCGCACCATATGTTTACGACCGGCATGGGGCCGATCGCCAACTCGATTTTCGCGGTTGCGACGATGCTGATCGCCGTGCCGACGGGCATCAAGGTGTTCAACTGGGTGTTCACCATCTGGGGCGGCCAGTTCAAGTTCACGACGGCCAGTTTGTTCGCACTCGGCTTCATCCCGACGTTCACGATGGGCGGCGTCACCGGCGTCATGCTGGCGTCCGCCGCGGCCGACTGGCAATATCACGATTCGTATTTCGTCGTCGCGCATTTCCACTATACGATCGTAGGCGGTCTGTTCTCGGGCATTTTCGCCGGGCTGTTTTACTGGTGGCCGAAAATGTTTGGCCGCGCGCTCGACGAGCGGCTCGGCAAAGTCACGTTCTGGACGTTTACGATCGGTTTTCATCTGACATTTTTCGTGCAGCATTTCCTCGGGCTGTGGGGGATGCCGCGGCGGTATTATCAGTATTTGGCGGGGCAGGGCTGGGACACGCTGAATTTCGTCAGCTCGATCGGCGCCTATCTGATGGGTTTCGCCATGCTGGTGCTTGTGATCAACATGATCATCACGTTCCGCAAGCCCAAGGACGCGCCCGCCGACCCGTGGGACGGCCGGACGCTGGAGTGGTCGATGTCGTCGCCGGCGCCGGAGTACAATTTCAAACAGATTCCGCTCGTGCGCGGCATCGACGAGCTGTTCAGACTGAAGATGGAAGGACGCCGCGAGCCGGTGCCGGCCGAACCGGTCGGTCCGATTCACATGCCGTCGCCGTCGATTTTGCCGTTCCTGATGGCGCTTGGGCTATTCATCGCCGGTTTCGGGTTCATGTACGCCGATTACGAGTTCGCCAACGGCGTTCTGGCCGCGCTGTTCAACAACTATATCGTCGCCGGCGCCGGGCTGGCGCTGACGCTGGCCTGCATGTTCCTCCGGTCGGTGTTCGACGATCCCGGCTATCACATCGAGCCGGATGAACTGGAGAAAGGGGTGCACGCGTGATGGCGGCGCATGCGCATCACGCCGCGGAGACGGGGTTGCCTGCCGAGCCCGAACGCGCGACGGCCGAGGGGCGCAACAAGATTTTGGGCTTCTGGCTGTTTCTCGGCGGCGAGACGGTGTTGTTCGGCTGCCTGTTCGCGACGTTTATCGGTTTGAGGCATAATATCGGCAACGGTCCGAGCCCGAGTGAATTATTCGATCTGCGGCTCGTGGCACTGGCGACGTTTTTCCTGTTGACGAGCAGTCTGACGAGCGTCTTCGCCGTTCAGGCGATGCACCGGCACCAGCTGCGGCAACTGATCGGCTGGTTCGGCGTGACGGTGTTGCTCGGGCTCGGCTTTTTGATCCTGGAAATTTATGAATTCGTCCATTATGTGCATGAGGGCCACACGTTCACAACGAGTGCGTTCAGTTCGGCGTTTTATACGCTGGTCGGATTTCACGGCGGTCACGTGCTGTTCGGCATTTTGTGGATTTCGCTGCTGATGGCGCAGTTTGCCGTCAAGGGGCTGACGACGGTGACGGCGCCGAAAGCCTATGTCGCCGCGCTGTACTGGCACTTCGTCGACCTCGTGTGGGTGTTCATTTTCACGATCGTATACCTGATGGGGATGGTGGGCTGAAGTGGCGGATCAACGGTCCAAGCGCGACGATGTCGTTCACGAAGGCCCGAGGCTTCATTTGTTGACGTTCCTGCTGTCGTCGGTGCTGACGATTCTGGCGTTTTACGCGGTGATCGCCGACGTCGGCAAGGCGTTCACGATCGCGATTTTGCTCGCGATGGCGTTCGTTCAGGCGCTTTTCCAGCTGTACGTATGGATGCATATGAAAGATCGCGGCCATACGTACCCGCAGATGGGCATCGCCCTCGGTTTCGTCGTGGCGCTGACGGCGGTGGCGTCGACTCTGTACTGGATCTGGTGGTAGGCGTCGGCAAGGCGCCTTTTTTGTTTTTGCGGCTTTGGCGGAAAGGGGGGGCGACATGCCTGCGGAATCGTTGCTCGGTTTTCGCGAATGGTGGAGTCCGGCGGCGCTGGTCGGCACGGCTGCGGTCGCAGTCCTTTACGCGCTGATCGTCGGGCCGTTTCGGTCGATGTTTCCCGATTCGCGGCCCGTGCCGGCCTGGCGGAAGGCGGCGTTTTGGTGCGGGCTGGCGGTGCACTATCTGGCGCGCGGCGGCCCCGTCGATTTGCTCGGGCATTTTGCATTCAGCGCGCATATGGTCGCGATGTTCATGGCGTATTATCTCGCGCCGCCTCTGATGTTGCTCGGCTGTCCGGAGTGGCTGGTGCGTCCGCTTTTTTCTCGGCCGGTGTTGCGGCGGGTGTTCGGTGTTCTGACCGCGCCGCTGGTGACGGCGGTGCTGTTCAATGCGGCGTTTTCGTTTTATCATTTTCCTGCGGTTCACGATTACGTAATGACGCATTATACGCTGCACTGGTGGTACTGGACGGGCATGCTCGCGGCTGCATTTCTGATGTGGTGGCCGATCGTAGGGCCGGTGCACGACGGGGCGCGGCTTTCGCATTTGCGGAAAATTGCCTATTTGGTGCTGAACAGTGTGCTCATTACGCCGGCATGCGCGCTTATTATTTTTGCCGGGGCGCCGATGTATGCGACGTATACGGATGCGGCGGCGTGGGCGAAGGCGCTCGGCTATTGCGTGCCGGCGGAGACGGCGAGGGCTTTGGCGGAATCCGGAGGACCGCTCAGGTGGTCGTGGTTTTCGCCGCTTGAAGACCAGCAGCTCGGCGGCGTGCTGATGAAGGTGTTGCAGGAGTTCGTCTTCGGCGCGGTGCTCGGGTATCTGTTTTTCTCCTGGTACCGGGAAGAGCGGAAAAAGGATGCCGAGGAAGACGCGGCAACGCCCGGTTTCGACGCCGCCGGGCGGCCGGGGGAGGTGCGGCCGTGATGCAGCTTTTGCCACTTCTTTCGACGGCGATGATCGTCGCCAGTGCTGTCTGTGTGGCTGTGGGCTGGAACCGGATCGCACGCCGCCGGACGAAGGAGCACGAGCGGTGGATGGTCGCGGCGGCGGTTCTGGCCACGCTGTTTTTTGTGTTGTATGCGGCGCGGACGGTCTTCGTCGGCAATACCGCGTTCGGCGGGCCGGAAGCTCTTGTGCCGTATTACCGCGCGTTTTTGCTCTTCCATATCGTGCTCGCAGCGGCCGGCGGCGTTCTCGGCCTCGTGACGCTGCGGCTGGCGTATGCCGGGGCGTTCGCCCGACACCGGCGGTTCGGGCCGGCGACGGCCGTCGTCTGGTTCGCGACGGCGGTCACCGGCGTGGCGGTCTATGTGTTGCTTTATGTGTTGTACCCGGGCGGTGAAACAAAACCGCTCTGGCAGGCGATTTTCGGCTGAGTGAGAAGGCCGACGTTCCGGCAGCATGCTACGGCGTATTCCGCTTCGCCGTGGCAGCGCCGCCGTTTTCGTCTTCACTGCCGTTTTCGTCGTCGCGTTCATGGTCGGAAGCGGGGGAGGGTACGGCGTCGACGTCGCCGGTCGGATCGTTTCGATATAAAAATTTCAGCAAAGGCGGCGTGATCAGCGTCGTCAAAATGACGGCCGTGACCGCCGTGGTGAAAAAGTCCTGCGACAACAGTCCGGTTTCCAGGCCGAGCGCCGCGATGATAAGCGCTACTTCGCCGCGCGACACCATGCCCGCCCCGATGATCCACGCCGGTTTCCATCGAAAGCCCGTCAGGCGCGCGCCCAGCCCGCAGCCGACGAGTTTGGCGAGCGTCGCCATGACGGTCAGGCCGAGGATCGGCAGCAGTTGTTGCGCAAATCCGTCGAACGTCACGGACAATCCGATGCTGACGAAAAACACCGGCACGAACACGGCGTAGGCGATCGGCTCGATTTTCGTCTCGACGGTATGTTTGTACGGCGTGCGGGCAACGGCGATGCCGGCGGCGAACGCGCCGATGATGCCGGCGACCTGCATGCTCTCCGCCAAATACGAAAACGCGAAGCAGACGATCAGCGCCGAACCGATGACGGTTTCCGAGACGCGCAGCGGAACGAGCTTTTTCATGACCCAGGGTACGACTTTCCAGCCGAGAAGGAGAACGAGCGCGAAAAACAGCGCTTTTTTGCCGATGATCCAGCCGAGGTGTACGTCGCCCTGGCCGAGCACGAAACTCGTCATAAAGGCGAGCAGGACGACGACGAGAATGTCGTCGGCGATCGCGGCGCCGAGAATCGTCGCGCTTTCCCGTGTTTTCAGCTTGCCGAGGTCTTTCAGCGTTTGGACGGAAATGCTGACGGACGTCGCCGAAAACAAGAGGCCGAGAAACAGCGATTCCGCGTCGTCCAGCCCCATCAGCTTCCCGCCCGCGTAACCCCCTGCCAACGGAAGAGCGATGCCGCCGACGGCGACCGCCAGCGACGGCTTCAGGTTGCGGTTCATTTCACGCAGGTCGGTCTCGAGACCGGCGATGAACATCAGCAGCAGAACGCCGATTTGGCTGAACGCCTCCAGGATGTCGGAATCTTCAATCCAGCCCAGCACGGCGGGTCCGACGACGATGCCGGCGATCAGCTTGCCGAGTACGGCGGGTTGGCCGAGACGAGCGCTCAGGTCGCCGGCGAGTTTGGTGGCGAGCAGGATGACGAGCAGCTGGAAGAAAAACGGCATGGTGCGGTCAGTCCCCTTTCGCGTTATGTTTCCCGTGTTCAGGCGCAGTCAAAAAAACGTCAAACAAAAAGAGGAGTCCGCTTTGACAGACTCCTCCTGAGACCGTATTATAGCAGAAGGGCGGATCGGACGCAAGGCGCCGGCGATCGACGCTGAATTAAGCCGCTAAGGACGC
Source organism: Candidatus Reconcilbacillus cellulovorans (assembly GCA_002507565.1). Taxonomy (GTDB): domain Bacteria; phylum Bacillota; class Bacilli; order Paenibacillales; family Reconciliibacillaceae; genus Reconciliibacillus; species Reconciliibacillus cellulovorans. Next base: position 61,543 of record MOXJ01000014.1, on the reverse strand, counting down.
CTCGGGAGGGGAAACGGTTTTGCGAATTCTGCGCCGAGAAAACAACGGTCTGACGCTTGTCGATACCGCGCTTCCGTACAGCGTGAAAAGAATTTTGCGGGCGGCCGAAAAAATCGGCATGCCGATCAAGCGGATTGTCCTGACGCACGCGCATGCCGACCATGTGGGCGCGCTCGACGGGCTGAAGCGAGTGTTGCCGGACGTGCCCGTCCATATTTCCGGCCGGGATGCCAAGCTTATGGCCGGAGACCGGACGGTGGATCCCGGCGAGCCGGACGACCCGATACGCGGATCTTTTCCCCGGAAGTTGAAAACGCGGCCGGAAATTTTGCTTCGGGACGGGGACCGGATCGGATCGCTTCTGGCCATTTCCGCTCCGGGACATACACCGGGGTCGATGGCCTTTCTGGATGTGCGCAACGGCTGTCTTATCGCCGGTGACGCCTTTCAGACCCGGGGAGGTTTGGCCGTATCGGGACAAAGGCGGTTTGGCTTTCCGTTCCCCGCGATGGCGACATGGAACCGACGGGTCGCGCTGGAAAGTGCAAGGAAGTTGCGGGAATACCGGCCTGAACGGCTTGCCGTCGGGCACGGCGACATGCTGGAACGACCTGCGGCCGCCATCGACCGGGCGATTGCCGAAGCCGAGCGGAATCTCGAAGGAAACGAGGGACGGTCCGAAAGACCGTAGAGTCGTTCCCGCCCCGTCTGAAAAGGGGTGTTCACGCCGTGGAACCTGTCGGCCGTTGTTGTGTGTGCGGAAAATCCGTATGCTGCGACGGCGGGTTTTTGAACGGGGTTTTGGAAAACGGTATGCTTTCTTGCTATGAGTGTTACCGAGAGCGGGAAGCTAGAAAAGAGCCCGGGGCAGGTCACCGGCTCCTCGGCGAAGGAACCGCATGGGGTGAGGCCACCGACGAATCGGCCTTGAACGCGGGCGAACATCGGTCCGATTGCGGGCCGTTGCGTCGCCCTTGACTTCCTCTGCCCAATCGACTATAATAGGCGCCAAAGAACGGAAGCACCGTTCGGTTGCGATTCGCCGCGCTTCGTGCGCCCGACAGCAGGCGCAGGAAGCCGGCCCGCAGCCGGCGGTGCTTTTCGTTTTTGTGCTATAATTTCAGGAGAGGAGCCGTCTCGATGCCGCAGCGCATCTCCCACGACCGGCTGTTCAAACAGCTGATCTCGACGTTCTTCGAAGACTTCATGACCTTGTTTTTTCCCGAAGCCGCGCGCCATATCGACTTCTCCCACCTTGCGTTTTTGCGCCAGGAGCTGTTCACTGACGTCGCGCGCGGCGACGTGCGCTACGTCGACCTGCTCGTCGAAACGAAGCTCAAGGGCGAAGACGGCGTCATCGTCGTGCATGTCGAGACGCAGGCGGCGCGGCAGCGGGATTTTCACGAGCGGATGTTTTTGTATTTTGCGCGGTTGTACGAGAAGCTGCGCAAGCGGATCGTGCCGGTGGCGGTGTTCGGATACCGGCGCGGGGAAGACGAACCGGACGGGTTCGAGATGGTGTTCCCGTTTTTGGAGGTGTTGACGTTTCGGTTTTATGCGCTGGAGCTGGGGAAGCTGAACTGGCGGGCGTATGCGGAGAAGGACAATCCGGTGGCGGCGGCGCTGCTGGCGAAGATGGGGTATGGGCAAGAGGAACGGGTGCAGGTGCGGCTTTCGTTTTTGCGGATGTTGGCGCGGCTGAAGCTGGATCCGGCGCGTGCACGGCTGGTGGCGGGGTTTTTCGAGGCATACATGCCGATGGAGGAGGGGGAGGAAGCGATGTTGCGGGAGGAACTGAAGTCGCTGGGGCAGGAGGAGCGGGAGTCGGTGTTCGAGGTGATGACGTATTGGGAAAAGAAGGGATTTCAGAAGGGGTTGGAACAAGGATTGGAGCAAGGACAACTGAAAGAGCGGCGGGAGCTGGCAAAGCGGATGTTGGCGAAAGGGATGCCGGAGCCGGAGGTGCGGGAGCTGACGGGACTGTCGGAAGAAGAACTGGCGGGGCTTCGGTCGAACGGCGCGACCGGAGAAGGGTGAAAAGCGGCCGGACTCCGAAGGAACGCCGTCGGACCTGACGAGTCGGCCGGCGGAGAGCGGGGCAGATTCGGAAAATGGGAGGATCGGGCGGTGGAATGGCAGGCCGGATTGTACGACCGCCATTATGGATTCGTCTCGGAATACGGAAAAGGTTTGTTGCCGCTGCTGGCGCCGAAGCCCGGGGAACGCATTCTCGATCTGGGGTGCGGGACGGGGGATTTGACCGCGGAAATTCATCGCAGCGGGGCGGAGGTGATCGGCGTCGACCGGTCCGAGGCGATGATCCGGGAGGCGAGGCGGAAGTTTCCATCGATTGAATTCGTATGCGCGGATGCGGTGACTTTTGAAAGCGGGCGGTCGTTTCACGCGGTATTTTCGAACGCGGTGCTGCACTGGATTCGGGATGCGGAAGCGTTGTTGCGGAATGTTTACCGCCTGCTGTTGCCGGGAGGGCGGTTCGTTGCCGAATTCGGCGGAGCGGGAAACGTCCGGACGATTGAGGACGCGATTCGTCGCGTGATGGCGAGGCGAGGCCGGGTAGCGGAATCGCCGTGGTTTTTTCCGACGATCGGCGAGTATGCGGTGCTGATGGAGAAAGCGGGGTTCTGCGTCGTGTTCGCCGCCCATTTCGAGCGCATGACCGAGCTGGAGGACGGGGAAAACGGGCTTGATCATTGGATCCGCATGTTTGCGTTTCCGTACCTGGCGGAATTGTCGGAGGCGGAAATCCGGAGCCTGATCGAGGACGTGAAAGCGCAAGTGCGGGACCATCTCTTTTATGACGGAAAATGGCATGCGGATTACCGCCGGATTCGCGTGGCGGCAGTGCGGGAGGACTGAAAACGGTATATGCAGCCGCGAAATCGCCGATCGCCGGCGTTTTCAGCGGCTGCATTTTGATTTATCGGCTCGGCGGCGTCGCCCACCGGTCGTTCGGAATGAGCGGGAACCAGCCCGGCCGCTTCGGATCGCGGTCGTAGGGATACGGCCCCAGTTCCCGGTACAGTTCCGCGTATTTCGCCAGTTTGTCGCGATCGATCTCGACGCCGAGCCCCGGCCCGTCAGGCACGCGGATGGCGCCGCTTTCATACCGCAGTTTGCCGCCGACCAGAATGTCGTCGGTCAAATGGTGGTAATGCGCGTCCGCCGCGAACGCGAGGTTCGGCACGACGGCGCCGAGATGCAGCATCGTCGCCAGTTGGATGCCGAGCTCGCCCGACGAATGAACGGCGACGCCGAGCTGGAACGTCTCGCAGACGCCGGCCGCCTTGACGCACGGCCGGATGCCGCCCCAGAACGTCGTGTCGAGCAAAACGACGTCGACCGCCGGGTTCAGCACGTTGGCCGCCAGTTGCTCGAAATTGACGACGACAGTGTTGGTCGCCGTCGGGATGCGGACGAACTGGCGGACGCGGCGCATGCCGTTTAATCCCCAAGTCGGGTCTTCGAAATAATCGTTGTTCAGCCCTTCGATCGCGCGGCCGAAGCGGATCGCTTCCTCGACGCTGAGCGCGGCGTTCGGATCGTAGCGCAGCCGGTCGCCGGGAAAGGCGGCGGCAAGCGCGCGATAGCATTCCAGCTCGTAATCCGGCGGGAAGACACCGCCCTTAAGCTTGTGCGTCGTAAAGCCGTATTTGCGCTTCAGCTCCCGGCAATAGGCGACGAGCTGGTCGGGCGTGTAGATTTCGCCTTCGCCGGTCCGTTCGTTCGGGTGTCGGAAAAACAGGTAGCTTGCAAACGGCACGCGGTCGCGCACTTTGCCGCCGAGCAGCTTGTATACGGGCACGTTCAGTTTCTTGCCGACGAGGTCGAGACAGGCGAACTCGATCGCGGCGAGAAGCTGTGTCCGGTTGTTGTAGAGACTGGCGGTCGGATTACAGATTTTGAACCGCAGCTCTTCCAACTGAAAAGGATCGTGGCCGACGAGATACGTTTTGAGCGCGCGGAAGGCGTTTTCCGCGCTTTCGCCGCCCCCGCCCATTTCGCCATAGCCGACGAGGCCTTCGTCGGTCTCGACTTCGACAATCGTGCGCACGAAACGCCCCCAGTGCGCGCCGTTACTGTGCAACAGCGGCGCTTCGAGCGGAACCGTGACGGTAGTTGCGCGGATGTTGACGATTTTCAAGGGGCATTCCTCCGATCTATCCGAATTTCGGGCTTGTCGTCGGACGCATCCGGCCGGCAGCGTGTGCTCGGGCGGGAACATCCGTCCGGTCGCTTGAATGTCAATCAAACGTACCCATTCGCCAGCCAGCCGCCGTCGACTTTCAATACGACGCCGGTGATATAGGCGGATTCGTCCGATGCCAGAAAAACGGCCGGGCCGACGAGATCGTCCGGCGTACCCATGCGGCCGAGCGGGATGCGCGCCTCGAGCTTTTCCGGGCGGTGGACGCCGCGGCGGATCAGCTCCTCGACGATTTCGGTCCGGATAAAACCGGGCGAAATCGCGTTGACGCGGATGCGATGGCGCGCCCATTCGACCGCCAGGTTTTGTGTCAGCTGCATGACGCCGCCTTTGCTCGCCGCGTACGCCGCGCGCTGCGGGATACCGGCGTGGGCGACGACGGAGGTGATGTTGATGATGCTGCCGCCTTCGCCGCGGCGGATCATGTCGCGGCCGACCTGCTGGCAGAAGTGAAACGTGCCGTCCAGGTTGATGCGCAGACATTTCTGCCAGTCTTCGTAGGCAAGCGATTCGGATGGTGCGACCATCGTGATGCCGGCGGCGTTGACCAATACGTCGATGCGGCCGAACGCCTCCAGCGTCTGTTCGACGGCTCTTTGCGCCTGTTCGGGATCGGCGACGTCGGCTTCTAGCACGAGCGCGCGCGAGGAGGTGTTGGAGGAAATCCAGTCGGCCTGCGCTTGAAGCTGGACGGCGGTGCGGCTGACGAGCGCGACGTCGGCGCCTTCGCGGGCGAATCCGCGCGCAATCGCGCCGCCGATGCCGCGGCCGGCGCCGGTGACGAGGGCGATTTTGCCTTTCAGTCTCATAGCAGTCGATCGGACTCCTTTTCAGGCGAAATAGTGTGGGTATTTGGCCGCGAGTGTCCCGATTTCGATCAGCATGCGGCCGAGGTGTTCCTTCATCAGCCGTTCCGCCCGTTCCGCGTCGCGGGCGGCGATCGCGTCGGCGATGCCGCGGTGCTGCTCGAGGATGATCATCCAGTCGGGATCGTCCGACAGCCGCAGTCGACGGAGCCTGTAATAATGTGTGTTCATCTGTTGCAGCAGCCGCCATGTCCGCTGTTTGCCGCAAGCGTAGGCAATCGCGCGGTGGAACTCGTCGTCGATGTCGAGGAACCGCGACAGGTTGTGCTCGGACGCCGCAAGCTCCTGAAGCGAGATCAGATTCTTCAACGTAAGCGACAATTCGCGGGACGACTGCCGGCACGCTTCGCGTACGATCGCCGTTTCCAAGGCTTCTCGGACGAACCGCGCTTCCTCGACGTGACGCCGGTCGATGCGGGAAACGAACGATCCTTTTTGCGGGACCGTCTCGATCAGCTCTTCCTGCGCCAGGCGGACGAGCGCTTCCCGCAGCGGCGACCGGCTGACGCCGAGCATGTCGGTCAATTCTTTTTCGGACAGATAGCGGCCGGGCTCCAGGCGGAGTTCGAGAATGTCCGCCCGTAGCCGGTCGTAGATGCGATCGCGGATACGGTCGATCGGCGCTTCCCCCTTATCATACTTGTCATACTAGTATCCTAATACACAATCTAAGAGGTTTCAAGACGCTCAAAAGAAAACGTTCCGGACCGCGAACTTGCGGTCCGCGGTCCGGAAGGAAACGGGGGAAAACGGACAGGGCACGGCCTCACGACATCCAGTTCAGGGCGTCAAGCAACCGTTCGATGACGGCTGCGGCTTGCGCGCGGGTGACCGCGTCTTTCGGCGCGAACTTTCGGTCTTCGATGCCCTGCATCAACCCGAGACGCACCGCGTCTGCCGCGAACGCCGCGGACCAGGCGCTGAAGTCGACCTTATCCGCAAACCGTTCAAGCGGAAAGGTATCGGCTTGATGCGGCAACGCCGGCTCGCCGTGATGCGCCAGATGGTACGCCCGCATCAGCATGACTGCCGTTTGTTCACGCGTGATCGGTTCCTCCGGCCGAAAACGACCGTCGCCGACGCCCTCAACGAGCCGGAAAAAGGTCGCCGCCCGCACCGCATCGGCGTACCAGGCGCCGGACGGCACGTCGCGGAACGTCGCCGTATCGGACGATCCTGCATCCGGCCGCAAGCCGAGCGCGCGAGTCAGCATGGCAGCGAACTCCGCCCGCGTCACCGGCCGGTCGGGAGCGAACGCGTCGTCGGCGACGCCGTCGATCAGCCATTTCGCCGCCAGCCGGTTAATTGTACTTTCCGCCCAGTGACCGGAAACGTCGGTCCACACCGGTGCGCTGCCCGTCCGTACGACGGCGTAGACGCTGTTGCCGTTGCGGCGGATGACGACTTCCGTTCGATTCCGGCGTTCGTCGTAGCGGAATTCCGCCGGCACGAAGTAAAGGTTGCCGTTCGTTTCGTCGTACGCGACGGCGGTATGCGTCTTGGGATCGAGTCGGCCGTCGACGATGATCGAGCGTTCGACGAACGTCGCCCCAAAGTCGGGTCTGCCGATGCGCCCGTCGTTTGTTTCAAAACGGATGTCGAACGCGAGCAATCCGCCGGCCGTTTGCCCGCCGCGCCGTTTCGCCGCTTCTTCGACGGCTTTGGCGGCGTCGGGCGACGGAGCGGACATCTCGACGACGACGCGGACGTTTTCGGTCGAAACGCCGACCGACTTCGCCCAGGCCGAAGCGTCGAGCAGCCGCAGCGGCACCCGGTACTGCGCGCGGTCTGTCGCGAACGCCAGCGCAGAAGCGGGAGCTTTTGTCGCAGCGTCCGCCAAGGCCTGTGCCTGGAGCACGACTTGAGCCGAGGCCGTCCGGTCGCTCCATTCGGCGGTCAGTTCGACCGAACCCGATTGACGCGCTTCGGCATCCGCAAGCAGCCGGTTCAGCGCGTCGCGGTCGACGGTCAATCGGACGCGTTCGCGCCCGTCGGGCCCGATTTCACGGCCGGTATTCGGAGCTGGCGCCGAAATCGGAAAGACGGGTGCCGAGGGAACGGTTCCCGGCTTGCCGATCAGCCGCACGACGCCGAGGCCGGAGACGTCCATATACGACCGTCCGCTCGGGTCGTTCCAGATGGCGACGCTGTCGCGTACGCCGTCGCCGTCCTCGTCGTTGTTCACCTGGAAGTCGAAGCCGATGATCGTTCCGTTTGTCGGCGTAATCGCGTCGAGCCGCACCGCCGCTTCCACGACGTAGCCGACGCCGGGGACGATCCGGGTGGCGCTGCGGAATTTGTCCGCCGACGCGTATCCGCCGAAGCTTTGCTCGTTGTCGTAATTGACGCGGAACTGTCCGTCGTCTTCTTCGTAATACGACGTTTTGCCGTTGTTCTGGTCCAGGAAAATTTCCACCGAATCCTGTTCCCACGGATTGGCGCTCGCCTTGCTGAGCAGCCGGTCCCGCACTTCGGCGTATACGTATAACCACTGGTCGTCCCACAGCAGGCGGGCCGTCGCCGTCGAGCCGGACGTGCCCATGACCCAAACGCCGGTTTCGATCGGCGTTGCGTCGTTCCAGACGCCGTCCTTGACGCCGTCGATGGTCGGCGTACCGTATCGCGCCTCGACCGTGCGCACTTGCGGTTTAAGCGTCAGCCAGCCGTATTCGGCGGTTCCGGCCTCCTGGTCGTGGTTCGGGTCGTTCCAGGAGACGGGCGAGCCGGGATTGGCGCCGTCCGTGACGCGCATGTCGAAGCCGATCTGGTTGCCCGCCGCGACGGAACGGCCCCACGGGATCGCGGCTTCCGCCCGCCAGCCGCTGCCGGTTTCGACGACGGCGTATGAAGCGTTGCCGGACGGCGCTCCGTTGCGCGCAAGCGTCGCTTTCACCGGCGTTCCGCCGTTCGGAGGCGCCAGGAAGACGTCGACGCGGTCGCCGGGCTGCGCGGTCGTATCGCGGACTTCGACGAGCAGGTACAGGTTCTGGTTATCCCAAAACGCCCGCGCGGTCGCGCCCAGCCCGCCGGATGTCGAGCCGATCGAAACGGCCGGCACGGCGTTCCAGATCCAGTCGACCTGGCCGTCGACGGCGACCGCGGCGCCCGGCGCGTTCCAGACGCGTTTGCGCACGGGCAGCTGCGACGGATCGACGACGCCCCAGTACGCCGGTTTGGCCTGCAGCTGGCGGTCGAACAGGAAAGGAGCGTCCGTCCGCGGGATCGGCCGGTTGTGCAACCACGAATGATCGTCCGCGATACCCCAGAACGTCACGTTGCTGATTTTGTCCGACAGCTGCCGGAAAGCGTCGAACAGATCCTGATAGCGATAGGCTTGTGTCATCAGCACGCTGTCCGGCACGGTCGAATAACTCTGCTGGTCGTTCGTGTAGACGCTGACGTCCAGCTCGGTAATCTGGTTGTCCAAGCCGATCGCGGCGAACCGCTCGATCGATTGCTTGATCAGCTCGATCGAAGGCGATTCGATGTTGATGTGCGTCTGATGGCCGACGCCGTCGATCGGCACGCCCTCGCTGCGCAATTGCGTTACCAGGTTGTAAAGAAACTCCCGTTTTTTCGGATCGTGCGTGTTGTAATCGTTGATGAACAGCTTCGCGTTCGGCCCGGCGACTTCCCGCGTCACACGGAAGGCGACGCGGATGTAATCGAGGCCGGTGATCTCGTACCATTTGCTGCGGCGCATGCCGTCGGGCTGGTTCGGGTCGATGACCTCGTTGACGACGTCCCACGATTCCGCGTCGTTCTTGTACCGGCCGACGACCGCACGGATATAGTTTTCAAGGCGCTGTAGGAGCAACCGCTTGTTTTCCGGCGTCGGCGTCATGTCGTTGCCGTTCGCGTCCTTGAAAAACCAGTCAGGCGTTTGCTGGTGCCAAACGAGCGTGTGGAACCGCAGTTTCATCCCGTGCTCCCGCGCGAACTGGACGATTCGGTCGGCGTTGGCCCAATTGTACTGGCCTTCGCTCGGAGCGAGCGATTCCGGCTTCATAACGTTTTCGGCGACAAGGCTGTTAAAATGTTTCGTCAGCAGCTGCACGTGCAGGGGCGAATCGAACTGCGACGGTTCGACCGCGGCGCCGATGTCGAATTGTCCCGCAAAGACGTCTTTCAGCGACGGAATGTCAGTCTGGATCGGCAGCTGCGGCAGCGGCGCGTTGTACGTCAGCTCGAAGTCGTCGATGTAGAAAGACGGCGTACCGCTGTTCGATTCGACGTACAGGAACAACTGGTCTGCAGTACCCGTCAGCGTGTACTGATTCGTCAACCTGACCCATTGATCGGCCGTGACCGTCGTGTTCGGTACGACCGTAATATATTGGGTGGAACCGCCGCTGGTGCGTTCCAAACTGACGCGCATCTGCGCCGGCTGCTCGCCGGGCACCAGCTTCACCCATACCGAAATCGTATAGGTGCTGCCGGGATGCATTTTGCCGAGCACGTTGATTTTGGCGCCGTCGTACGGCTGTTGACGACCCGTCACTTTTAAAGCATACGTGCCGCCGTGTTTGTCTTCCGTCGTCACGGTCACCTGTTCGTGGCCGATGCGCGGTTGCCAACCCTGGGCGGTGCCGTCTTCAAAATCGCTGCGGATGCCGGACTGGTCCTGACCGCCGGAACCGGGCGATTGCAGCGGCCGGATCACGATCGTGGAAATGGTTTTGGCGTCGATCTGGGTCCAGTTTTGTGGGTCGTCTTGAGCTGCTCCGGGACGAATGTTTTGCATCGTCAGCTTGATCGTCGACGCTTGATCGGCCTGGACGCGCTTGACGTATGCCGAAATTTCGTAAACGGTGTTTTTCTGGAGCAGCGGCTTCAGGTCGACGGCCGGGCCTTGCCAGTTGGCGGTGCGGCCGGTCGATTTCAGGCTGGAATTTCCGCTGTAAGCCGCCTCGGTCACCGACGCGACCTGGCTGGAATCCCGTCCAAACCATCCTTGGGTTTGCCCGTTTTCAAACCGGTATTCCAATCCTTCCGGAGGAAGCGACACGATGCGGACGACGACGTTGTCTCGTGGAAATGGTTTTGGCGTCGATCTGGGTCCAGTTTTGTGGGTCGTCTTGAGCTGCTCCGGGACGAATGTTTTGCATCGTCAGCTTGATCGTCGACGGAGCATCGGCTTGGACGCGCTTGACGTACGCCGAAATTTCATAGACGGCGTTTTTTTGGAGCAGCGGCTTCAGGTCGACGGCCGGGCCATGCCAATCGCTGGTGCGGCCGGTCGATTTCAGGCTGGAATTTCCGCTGTAAGCCGCCTCGGTCACCGACGCGACCTGGCTGGAACCCCGTCCGAACCACCACTGCGTCTGACCGTTTTCAAAATCGTAACTCGCGACGACGACGCCGGAGCCGCTCTGCGCCGCAACCCTCGCGGGTACGACCAACATTGCGGGCAGCGCCGACCCGAGCGCCATGAGCGCGCCCAGAAGGGCGGCGACGAAGCGTTTTGTGCGTTTCTTTCGAAACGTCAAACGAAGTCACCCCTTTTTCGTTTGGTTTGAAACGTTTTCACTCTTCAATAATAGAAAAAACGATCGCCTCCCCGGACCGGACAGAGTTTAGACCGTGCTTGAAAAACTTAAGATGTGCGGAAGCGGTTGCGGTATTCCGTCGGCGTCATCCGCACGGCGCGGAAAAACCGTGCGGAAAAGTAGTCGGCATTGCGAAAACCTACGCGTTCGGCGATTTCGGAAACGCGCAGATCGGTGTCGCGCAGCAGCTTTTTCGCCTCGCGCAGGCGGACTTCGAAGAGATAATCGCCGAAGCTCAGGCCGAACGCCCGCTTGAACGTCCGGCCGAGATGGGCAGCGTTGACGTAGAAGCGTTTGGAGACGGTTTTCAGGCTGAGCGGTTCGCCGTAATGTTCGTCGACGAACGCGCGGACGGCGCGGGGAAGTCCGCATTCCCGCCGCAGCCGGCGCAAGCAAGCGGATGCTTCGCGCGCGACGTCGACGAGCATCGCTTCGAGATCGGCGCGCGTCCGTCGAGCGTCTTCGCTGCTCAGCGCTTCACGCAGGGCGGGCATCGAGGCGGCGTCGCCGCCCAGCGAGGCGACGAGCGCGGCGAAATGCCGGACGATGCTGCAGGCGGTTTGTCGGACGGTGTCCGTGTCAAGGCCGCTTTGCAGCATGTCGTCGATCAGCCGCCGCACGGTGTCGGGCAGGCGTTCATCCGGCATCGCCTCCGCCTCTTCGATGAACGCTCGAATGCGCTCTTCGTCCGTCGCGCCGACCTGCGCGAAACCGGCGGGTTTTTGGAATTTTCGGCCGCAGGAGGCGGAAGAGCCGAAGATGCCCCCGCCGTCGTCGGCATCATATGCGCGCGCGGCAACCGCCCATGCGGAACGGACGGAAAGAGCGAGTTCCCCGACGCCGCCGACGGGCGTTCCTGCGTAAACGGCGGCCGGCGCCGACCATTCCTCGGCCAGCGCGCGGCGCAATTCAGCCAGAAATTCGCGCAGCCCAAGCCCAGACGCGGCGAGGTGAGCGGCTTCGACCAAAAAACCGATCCGGTCGTGCGCCGGCATATGGCTGATCACCCGCACGTCCCGGCCGCAAAGGCGTTTGACCGCCCGCAGGAAACCGGCTTTCGTCCATTCGGCGGACAGCGCCTTCGGTCGGACGCCGCCCGAACCGGCCGTCTGCGGCCGCCACGGTTCGTTGCGCTCGACGATCGCGTAACAGACCGGATTGAGACCGGCCGGAGCGTCCGCGGAAAGATCGGTGTTCGCCTCGCCGTCGGCCGGGCCGCCCCCTAGTTCGGTTTTCCTCGCCGTCGCAACAATCGGCGTGGAGCCGCCGACGATCGAGAGGGCGACAAGCCGCTCCAGCCACAAAGGTGCATCCGCTTCGTTCTGCGCGCCGGCCGGCCTCAAACGTTCCATTTTCTCTTCCAGCTTGCGCCGGACGGTTTCCAATGCGTCGCACAGCTCATCCGGGTCGATCGGCTTCGTCAGAAAATCGCAGACGCCGTAACGCATCGCCCGCCGGGCGTAGTCGAATTCGCCGTAACCGCTGGCGATCAGAAACCGGACGGGCAGTCGGCGTTCCTCGGCGGCGATCCGCACCACTTCAAGTCCGTCGAGTCCGGGCATGCGCAGGTCGACGACAGCGACGTCCGGGCGGAGGCGTTCGATCAAATCGAGCGCCTCTTGCCCGTCGGCCGCTTCACCGCAGATTTCGAACCCGCATGCTTTCCAGTCGATCAGCCGCTTCAGCCCTTCGCGCGCGAACGGTTCATCGTCGACCAATACGACGCTATACGTTCGGTCCGAGATCATCGCCGCTGTCACCTCCGTGCCGTCGGCTTTGCCGGTTTCGGCTGTCGATAGGGGGTCCTCCCTTCAATAGAGAGGGCGTCCTTGCTCGTCGGGAATTCCGCTTCTTCTCCAAAAGTAGGAGTTGATCACGTCCCGCCACTCTTTTGCATGTTCCGCCTGTTCCTTCAGCCGTTCGAGCACGCGGACGAAACGCTGTTCGTCGATTCGGCCGCGCAGGCTCGACCACGCCTCGACCAGTCCGGCGGCCTGTTCCGCGCCTTCGAAATGCGCGTCGTACATATGCTGGACGAGCGTTTTTCCGGAACGCAGCCGGTACGTGTAAGGAAGACGATGGAAAAACAACAGCAATTCTTCCGGACACGTCTCCGGGGATTCGAACCGTTCGGCATTCGGCGGAAAATATTGGCCGGCAAACCCGGTTCCCGTCCGCACGCTGCGGTCGATGCCGATCGCTTCCCGGTCGGCGCGGTGGTACGTTCCCCACGGGGAATATTCGTATCCTTCGGGATTCGGTCCATAATGGTGGCCGGGGTTGACCATCCAGCCGAGGCCGAACGGGGTCGTGTAATTTTCGTAAATGCGCCATGAGTCGAGCAACATCCGGACGACGACGTCGCGCACGAACGGATCGCGGCCGAACGTCAACAGCGTCCATTCCTCAGCGATCGAGCGCGCTTGCAAATCCGGATTCCACGCCAGCCGACCGAACCCGTACAGATTCGCCTGCGCCAGGTCGTGGCCCGTCCAGTTCGGCGCATCGCCGACGTTGGCGACGCCGGCGATGCCGCAGGCGCATCTGCCGAACAGCGAACCGTCGACGACGCGGGCGACCGTCGAACCGGGGCCGCGCGCGTATGTGTCGAAGTCCAACACCTCTTTCCATTGCGGCACGAGGAAACAGAGATGACGCTGTTGGCCGGTGTACTCCTGGGTGATCTGCAGCTCCAACATCTGATTCGTCGTCGGCATCGCGCCGAACAGCGGCGACACCGGCTCGCGCACCTGGAAGTCCATCGGGCCGTTTTTGATCTGCAGGACGACGTTGTCGCGGAACCGGCCGTCGAGCGGCCGGAAATGATCGTATGCCGCCCGCGCGCGATCCGTCGTCCGGTCGCGCCAGTCCTGCCGGCAGTTGTAGACGAACGCGCGCCAGACGACGAGCCCTCCGTGAGGGGCGAGCGCGTCGGCCAGCATGTTCGCGCCGTCGGCGTGGTCGCGGCCGTAAGTGAAGGGCCCCGGGCGGAATTCGGAATCGGCCTTGACGAGAAACCCGCCGAAATCGGGAATGCGCCGGTAAATGCCGTCGGCCGTTTGTCGCCACCACGCGCGGACGCGGTCGTCGAGCGGATCGGCGGTGGACAGCCCGCCGACGCTGACGGGAGCGGAGAAGTCGACGCTCAAAAAGATGCGGACGCCGTAACGGCGGAACACGTCGGCAAGCCGCGCCACGCCGGGCAAGTATTCCTCGGTGATGAGCCGCGCTTCCCGTTCGCCGACGTTGACGTTGTTAAGCACGACGCCGTTTATGCCGACGGAGGCGATCAGCCGTGCGTAAGTCTCGATTCGGGCGGTATTCCTCACGATTCGGCCGCGGTCGAACCAGAGCGACCGCCCCGCGTAGCCGCGTTCGACCGAGCCGTCGAGATTGTCCCAATGGTTGAGCAGCCGAAACGGCATGCGCGGCGACTCGGCAATGTTGAAAACCGCGGGCAAGGCGCCGGTGCCGATCAGACGGAGCAAGTGGAAAGCGCCGTAAATCAGCCCGCGTCCGGAAGCCGCGGCGATCACCGTATATCGGCCGCCTTCGCGTTCGGCGGTCCGGATGACGAATCCATCGCCGCAAATCGCCCGCGCGTCGCACGGCCCGACGACGCCGTCGATCCAGCCGGAGCCGCCGATCGTTCCGACGACGAGGCCGCCGTCGGCGCCCGGCATCCGCGCGCGCTTCGGCCGGACACCGGTCATCGACGTCAGCGCTTCCGCCAGTTCTTCCGCGGCTATCTCGGCAAAAGGCGAGCGGTCGGCGACGACGATGCGCCCGAACAGCCGCGCGACCGTCTCCGCGCGTTCCGGTTCGAGTTTTTCGTATCGGAGCCAGCAAGGGTCCGCGGTCACGGTCATCCCCCTTTTCATCCGTGGATCTGGACGAAGTGAAAAAAATCCACTAAAATGATGTCATGTAACGTTTCCTTCCGCTTTCGGGACGTGGTCCGCGATGGCAGAAACGATTGAATCGTATGAAAACGTCGTGCCGGAAGTCGTCTATTTCGTCGACCGCCGATGTTTTCCCGACTGGGAGATCGCCGAGCAACGGATCGATTTTCACGACCTGACGTTCGTCGTCGGCGGCATGTCGGATTATTACGTCGACGGCGAAAAACATACGCTGCAGGCGGGCGACGTCATTTACATCCCGCCGGGCTGCGTGCGGCGCGCCCGCACGTACCGCGACCGCCCGATGCGTTCCTACGCGTTCAATTTCGTCGTTTTGCATCCCGCCAACAACGTCCGGCTGCCGCTGCCGACGGTCGGCAAAGGACGGGCGACGCCGGAGCTTTTGCGCCAGGTCCGCGATTTTCTGCAGGTATGGGTCGGCCGCCGTCCCGGTTACCGGATGCAGGCCAGGGGGCTGTTTCATCTGCTGCTTTACCGGCTGCTGTCGGAGGCGGACCCTGCCGCGCGTCTTCCGCCGGACGACTGGCGGATCGCCCGCGTCATGCAGTATGTGCTCGACCATTACGCCGAACCTGTCGATCTGAAAACGCTGGCGGATATGGTCGGCCTGCATCCCGTGTGCCTGAGCGCGCTGTTCCGGCAAAAAACGCGCATGACGCTCACGCACTACGTCGCCAGCGTCCGCGTCGGCCATGCGGAGATGATGCTTTCGACCGGCGAGTTTCGGGTGCGCGAGGTTGCGGAACGGTGCGGGTTCCAGGACGTCAGTTACTTTTGTAAAACATTTAAGGCGATCAAGGGTTACCCGCCGTCGCAGGCCGTCGCCCGGGCGAAGGCGAACTTTCACGAGTCATTGTAAAACAACCCGGTTCGCGCGGCCATAGAGCCGTTCAAGGAATTTGGACGATTTTAAGGTCGGTGCCGCTTGATGCCGCCGCGCCCTCGGTGTAAGATGGTTAACGGCACGGCTTTTTTATGGGATTGAACGATTTTTTGAAGAAAGGAATGGCCTGGCGAATGGAAACGGTTCGTGTGGGGATTATCGGGCTCGGCAATATGGGCCGGCAACATGCCGAATATTTGGGAATGGGGGAGATCAGAGGAGCAAGACTGACGTCGGTGTGCGACGTCGTGCCGTCCGGCCTGCGGTGGGCAACGGAGCGGTTCGGCGATCGCGTCGAGACGTTCGACAGTCCGGAAGCGTTTTTCGGATCGGGATTGATCGACGCCGTGTTGATCGCGACGCCGCATTTCGACCATCCGAAGTTGGCGATCGAGGCGTTCCGTCACGGCTTGCACGTGCTGCTTGAAAAGCCGGCCGGCGTCGACGCGCGGTCGGTGCGTCGGATGAATGAAGCCGCGGCGTCGAGCGGGCGCGTGTTCGCGATGATGTATCACATGCGGCTTAATCCGCTGTTTCGGAAGCTGCGCGACTTGATCCGAACGGGCGAGCTCGGCGACATCCGGAGGATGAACTGGATCGCGACCGATATGTACCGGACGCAAAATTATTACGACACCGGCGCCTGGCGCGCGACGTGGGGCGGCGAAGGCGGCGGCGTGCTGCTCAACCAGTGCGCGCACAACATCGATCTGTGGCAGTGGACGACCGGGCTGTTGCCGAAGCGCGTGCGCGCGTTCTGCTCGTTCGGCAAGCGGCGCGACATCGAGGCGGAAGACGAGGCGACCGTTTACGCGGAATACGAAAACGGCGCGACGGCGGTGTTCGTCGCCTGTTCCACGGAAGCGCCGGGTACGAACCGGTTCGAGGTCGTCGGCGACCGCGGCAAAATCGTGATCGAGGACGGCAGGTTGACGTTCTGGCGGCTGCGCATGCCGGAGTCGAAGTTCAATCGGACGTTCAAAGGCGCGTTCGGCCGGCCGGAATGCTGGTTGTGCGACGTGCCGCTTCCGCCGGAAAACGCGCATTACCGCAACGTGACGCAAAACTGGATCGACGCGATTTTGCGCGGGACGCCGCTCGTCGCCCCGGGTGAGGAAGGTTTGCGCAGCGTCGAGATGATCAACGCGATGTATTTGTCGGCGTGGACGGACGAATGGGTCGAGCTGCCGGTCGACGAGGACCGGTTTTTGAGCGAGTTGGAAAAACGGATCGCGACGTCGCGCTTCCGCCGGGGAGATTCGGTCGGGCGCGATTTGGCGCATCTTCCGGCGGAGGAGTGACGGTGCAAAAAGGCGGAGGCCGAAAAAAGGAGCCGGCTGGCGCAGGGCTGCGGGTTAAAAAGCGGCGGGTTCGGCGCGCGAAATGCGGCGCGGCGCATCTGCCGCTTTTTTGCTTCGGCGGCGTGTGGCGGTTTTGACCGGTTTCCGGTATACTGAAGCTGACCACGACGAAAAGGAGCGCGCGACACATGCGGGCGCATGAAATCGACTATGCGATTTCCGGCCATGAGATGCAGTACGTCGAGATCGTCCTCGATCCCGGCGAAAGCGTCGTCGCGGAAGCCGGCAGCCTGATGATGATGGACGACGGCATCGAGATGGAGACGATTTTCGGCGACGGCAGCGACGAGCACAAAGGGCTGGTGGGCAAACTGCTCGGCGCAGGCAAACGGATTTTGACCGGCGAAAGCCTGTTCATGACGGTGTTTACGAACCGTTCGCACGACCGGCGGTCCGTGGCGTTCGCCTCGCCGTATCCCGGCAAAATCATTCCGCTCGATCTTGCGCAGCTCGGCGGCAAGGTGATCTGCCAGAAAGACTCGTTTCTGTGCGCGGCCAAGGGCGTGTCGGTCGGCATCGAGTTCCAGCGGCGGCTCGGCGTCGGCTTTTTCGGCGGGGAAGGATTCATCATGCAGAGGCTTGAAGGCGACGGCCTCGCCTTCGTCCACACCGGCGGCACGGTGTGCGAGCGCGAACTTGCGCCGGGCGAACGCATTCGCGTCGATACGGGGTGCCTCGTCGCGATGACGCGGGACGTCGATTACGATATCGAGTTCGTCAAAGGCATCAAGACGGCGCTGTTCGGCGGCGAGGGGTTGTTTTTCGCGTCGCTTCGCGGTCCCGGTAGGGTGTGGATTCAGTCGCTGCCGTTCAGCCGGATGGCCGACCGCATCGTCTCCGCCAGCGGCTTTTTCGGCCGTAAGGAGGAAGGCAGCGTCCTCGGCGGTCTCGGCCGGCTGCTCGACGGAGACTAAAGACGCGACGGGCGGGCCGTATTGTCCGGAATCGGCGAATTTACGGCGGCGAAAGGGGATCGGCGTGCGCATCGACGTTTTGCGTTTTGCGGAAGGGGCGAAGCAGGCGCGCGGGCTCGTGGTCGTCATCGATGTTTTCCGCGCATTTTCCACGGCGTGTTACGTGATGGCGGGCGGTGCGGAGCGAATCGTTCCCGTCGGCGATCTCGAACTGGCGTACCGACTGAAGCGGCTTTTGCCAGACGCCGTCCTGATCGGCGAGCGCGGCGGCGTACGGCAGCCGGGATTCGATTACGGCAATTCGCCGACGCGCGTCCGGGACGTTCGGTTCGACGGCAAGACGGTCATCCAGACGACGAGCGCGGGCACCCAGGGCATCGCGAACGCGCGCGACGCCGACGAGATCGTGACCGGCAGTTTCGTCAACGCCGGGGCGGTCGTCCGGTACATCATGAGCAGGCGGCCGGAGCGCGTCTCGCTCGTCTGCATGGGGTTCGCCGCGCGTGAGCCCGCCGAGGAAGACGAGCTGTGCGCGGAATATATCCGCAACGCGCTGCTCGGGCGGCCGAACGATTTTGCCGCGATCGTCGCGAGGCTGCGCGGGGAAAGCGGCACGAACCGGTTTCTCGATGCGGAGGGCGATCCGGACGCCGACAACCCGCGCAGTGATTTCGACTTATGTCTGGCGCTCGACCGGTTTCCGTTCGTGCTGCGCGCCGAGCCGTGGACGCCGCCGGAAGGAGTCGGCACAGCCAGTGATTGGGGAGGATCGAAAGCGGAACCCGGCGGGGCGGACGGAAGCTCCGGAACGTTCGCCGAGAAGAGGCTCGTTTGTCTGCGGAAGCAGGTGGTGGCATGATCGCCGACATTCATACGCATTTGTTGCCCGGTGTCGACGACGGAGCGGCCGATCTCGACGAGGCGCTCGCCCTGGCGGAAACGGCGGTCGCCGAGGGGGTGTCGTGGCTGGCGCTGACCCCGCATCACTTAAACGGCTTCGACAACGACGCGGAGTCGGTGTTGCGGGCGGTCGAGTCGTTCCGCGCGGAACTCACCCGCCGCGGCATCGCGCTCGAAGTGGCGGCCGGACAGGAAATCCGCCTACGGCAATCGCTTCTTGAACGGCTCGATGCGGGTGAGCTGTTGCCGATCGGCGGTTCCCGTTATTGGCTGATCGAGCTGCCGCATGCTTACGTGCCGGATTACACCGACGACCTGATCCACGAGCTGCTCGTCGCCGGTCGTATTCCCGTCATCGCTCATCCCGAGCGTAACTTCGAGCTGGCGCATCATCCGGAACGGCTTGCAGGATGGGTGAAGGCAGGCGCCGTCGGGCAGGCGACGACGCATTCGCTCGTCGGCCGTTTCGGCGAGCAGACGCGGCTGCTCACGCTGGAATGGTGCGCGCAGGGGCTTATTCATTTGTTCGCGTCCGACGCGCACCATGTACGGGGGCGCGCATTCGGCTGGACGGAGTGTTTGCGCGAGCTGGAAAAGGCGTTCGGCGACGAGGCGGTCCGGCGTTGTCTGGCCAACGCCGCGCGCGTGCGCGACGACGCGGAGCCGGCGTTCGAGCGGATCGCGGAGGGACCGGCATGGCGACGCGGGTTCTCGTGACCGGCGGCGCGGGGTTCATCGGCAGTCACGTCGTCGATTCGCTGCTCGGCGATTCCGGAAAACGCTACGAGGTGCTCGTCGTCGACAATTTCGACCCGTTTTACGACCGGGCCGTCAAGGAAAAAAATATCGCCGGGCATCGGAGATCGGACCGCTGGGCATTCGTCGAGGCCGACGTCCGCGACGCCGCACGGCTCGATCGGATTTTCGCCGAATGGAGGCCCGAGCTCGTCGTCCATCTGGCGGCGAAAGCCGGCGTGCGGCCGTCCGTGCGGAATCCGCGGGAATACGTCGACGTCAACGTCGTCGGCACGATGAACGTGTTGGATGCATCCGTCCGACACGGCGTCCGGAAATTCGTGTTCGCGTCGTCCAGCTCGGTTTACGGTCTGAACAACAAGGTGCCGTTTTCCGAGGAGGATCCTATCCTGCGTCCTGCATCGCCGTACGGCGCGACGAAAATCGCCGGTGAAGCGCTTTGCCGCAGTTACAGCCGCTGTTACGGCCTGCCCGCGGTCGTCTTGCGGTTTTTCACGGTCTACGGCCCGCGGCAGCGGCCGGATTTGGCGATCCACAAGTTCGCGCGGCACATGCTGAACGGCGAGCCGATCCCGGTTTACGGCGACGGCTCGACGAGCCGCGATTATACCTATATTGATGATATTATTGCCGGCGTCCGGGCGGCCATGGACTATGAGCCGGACGGCTGCGAGATTTTTAATCTGGGCGGCGACCGGCCGGTCCGGTTGATCGACATGATCCGCATGTTGGAGCGGATTTTGGGGCGCAAGGCCGTGATCGACCGGCAGCCGCCGCAGGTCGGCGACGTGCCGGCGACGTGGGCGGACCTCGGCCGGGCGCGCCGTCTTCTCGGGTACGAGCCGAAAACGCCGCTGGAAGAGGGTTTGCGCCGGTTCGTCGAATGGCTCGGCGGGAGTGAATCCGGAAACGCCGGTGTGCGTCGGGAGACGGGCGGTTCGTCGGGTTGGACGGGCGAATGAGCGCGGAAGCGGACCGGCGCGGGTCGTTTTTCGACGTCTCGTAGTCGTTCCGGCCGGCCCACGCGCCGCCCGCCGGCGTATCGGCAACCGCTTGAAGCCGCCAGATGGCTTAAGGTAAAAGGCGCGGCTTCTTCCGTTACCCCGCGGCGTAAGCCATATGGATGTTCCGGATGTTTTCTCGATCCATTCGGAACCAAAGCTCCGTTTTCCCGAATTCCACGCGGACGTATTCCTCGTACAGCCGCAGCCGGACCTGCTCGCCGAAGCGGTAAAACGTGATGCTTTCCGACTCGTCGCCCGGTTGTTCGGGAGGAGCGACCGGCTTCGGACGACCTGCGAAAAAGGCGTAGGCGACGGCCCGGTTCCGCGCCGTCAGCCAGAGCGGCTTATCCACTGCAGGCGGCGGACCGCTTTCGACTTTCGCCAGTGCGTTGCCCGTTGCGACCGACTCCCACGACGCTTCGGGCAGAAACGCCGGTTTCGACAAGAAAGCATAGCCGTACGCCGATACGACCGGGTCGGTCTGGAAAGATTTTCCCGGCAGCGCGTCGGGGAATTCGACGATGTTTTCGGCTAAGACGCGGATGCGGAACGTGCTGCCTTTCTGGTCGGTCAGTACGTATTCGAACGGCTCCAGCGGGCCGCCGGCGTTTTCGGCAAACGCGACTTCTTCGTAGACAGCCGGGATCCGGATCCATTCGGCGTTTTCCAAAATACGGCGTTCATCGCCGCGCCGGATTTCCAGACGCGTCCAGGCGGCTTTCGCGAACGGCTCGGCTTCCCACGGTTCCGAGACAGTGACGGGCGTCCGGGCTTTGAGCGCGGAGCGAACGGCCTCGACATCAGCTGCGTTCATGCGGAACGTCCGGACGTCGCCGCCGGTTTCGAGGCGCGCCCCTTCCGGGTATAAAGACAGCGTCGTTTCTTCGCCGTAACGGTAAAATTTCGCGACGACTCGCGGATTTGCCCCGATGGAAGAAGCGGGCGTTTCTTCGCGTTTTGCTTGCCAGAAGACGGTCGCCGCACGGCGAATGGTGCGCGGGTCGCATAAGGCGGACCGCTCGCGGGTACCGCGGTCGTCGACGACGACGAGGCCGGCGTCCATCGTCTTGACGAGCACCGATTCTTCCGGCATGACGGGCGGCCGCTCCAGCAGCGCGACGCTGAGCTGGTCGGCGCCGAAGGCGACCTGAAAACGCCGATCGGCGAAGTCGGGCAATTCGACTGCGTTTCGTCCGGCGAGACGAAGCCGGTACGTGCGCCCGTGCCGGTCGGTCAGCGCGTACTCTGCGGGAGGAAAGTCCGGCGAAGGAACTGCCGCTATCTCTCCTCTGAAGCGAAACGTCTGGGTCACACAGCCCGACAGCACGTCGGGGTCCGTCGTCGATCGTTCGGACGCAGGATCGAACGGGCGGACCGCGGCGGCCCGGACCCAGACTTGCGGATGGAAAAGGGCAAGAAGCGTCGGATCCGCTTCATCCCAGACGGTTTCGCGGACCGCGGGGCGCAAGATCACCGTCGAATACCGCGAAGACGGTATCAGAGAAGAAGCCGTGTCGTTATCTGTGTTGTTGTGCGGTTTACAAGAGAATAAAATTGGGAAAACAAAAAGGATGAGAAGTACATTTTTTTTCATTTAAACCAACTCCTGATCAGTAAAGAGAGATTGTATAACTAGTATCGGAAAATCCATGAACTGCTATATAATAGGTGGAACCAGGCGATACTGCAAAAGAAGTCCATTCTGATGTTCCGGATTGAGTCGATTTTGAAATTAATGAATAGTTTGAACTATAGACAAACAGATCAGGGTCACCATAACTAGAGTTTATTAATACATTTTTTGACCCAGAAGCATTGCCTGAATATACGTATTTATAATATACAGTTTGCCCTTTAATAATAGACCCAGAAGCAAATGAGGTAAATGCGTTAGCAAAATCATCACCGGGTTGCCTAGTCCACCACGACTTAAGTGTATAGTTGGATAAGTTAGACCATTTTCTGAAAAATCTCTTAGCCCCCTGCATATTTCCTCCTATAGTTCCAATATCAGTAGTTGATTCAATTGTATATATGCCTGTTCCGTCATACGCACGATAATCATAAAACAAAACATGGGTTCCTGGAAGAACAAACATATCCATTGGTTGCATGCCGCTATAGGATATAAAGGAAGAATTGTTTCCAACTGTATTACTTACATTAACCGAATTGCTGAAGATATCCCCCGTTCCAGGTTTAGAAGATGAAAAGCTAAACACTCCAGCAGCTGCAGACACAAATCCTGAACAATCAATTCCAGCACCTTTACCTCCTATATATGAAAAACTTTT
This sequence comes from Candidatus Reconcilbacillus cellulovorans, assembly GCA_002507565.1. Lineage (GTDB taxonomy): Bacteria > Bacillota > Bacilli > Paenibacillales > Reconciliibacillaceae > Reconciliibacillus > Reconciliibacillus cellulovorans. The sequence goes on along the minus strand of MOXJ01000014.1, from coordinate 38,868 downwards.
TGATGTATACACGTCGCCAATGAGAGGTCCTTTTTTTCCGTTTTTAGACCAGTACGTTAACGCAGAACTAAAGTCTGTCCAGGGAGAACCATCAGAACGGCTCCATAAGCTATCCCATCCACCCCAATGATAGGGAATACCCTTTAATGTAGATCCATTTGATACATTTTGTAGTTGACTAGGTTTAGTTGCATCATTCGGTCGGTAAGTTCCATCAGGGAGGTAGTCGAAATTATTATTCCATGTCCATGTAAAATCGGCCATTTGATAAGCACGGCTTCGTGTTGTAGCCCGAGAATAAGGATTTCCAATGTAGGTTGCGAGAATACGCACATTTTTCTCTTCTTTATTTTCTTTAAATTGCCTCAAATATTTTTGACGAAGAAATGGTAAAGAAGAAATATAATTCTTCCCGAGCTGAACTTTATAAATAGTTGCTGCCTGATGCGTAATAATTAAGAAATAAACATCACCGTTTTTAGTAATTTCAACTGGTTTATGTGGAAGCATTTCAAAGAGCGGGAATTTTGAAACTCCGATCATTTGACCTTTTTTGTTATACTTCCTCAAAGTCACTTCAGTGATGATCGTCGGTGCAGGATCAGCAATTTCCTCGACCAATACATAAATGTTAGATTGACGATCAAAACCAACGATTGTCGCAGATCCAAACACTTGTTCCGTTTCAATGGGAATTTCGACAGAATGATCAATACTCGATATCATACCGTGTTTAAAATCAATCCATTTTCCCCTAAATTTACGCCCTTCTTCATCTTGAACTCCAGAATTTTTAAGGAAATCCAAATTAACGAATTGATTTTCATGTTTTTCGATAGGAAATACAAAATAATCCTCCGTCCATATAACAATTTCACCTTTTTCTTCAGCAAGCTTATGAATGTATCGACCTTTTAGCGCTTCAGGAACAGAATAAATTTTTGTTGTTTGTCCATCAATTGTTACTTCGAAAATTGACAAGTTACTATCAAGGATATACAGACGATTTTTTGCAAATAAAATATCTTGCGGATAGAATGTGTTTGAGAGATATATAATTCGATTTACAGTACCGTTTTGGATGACAAGCACTCGATTTTGTAATGAATCAAGTAAATATATTGTTCCATCATTTGATACCGTAAAACTTTCAGGTCCCTGGCCTGTTGAGCCTTCTCTATTAAATACAGTTTTTACATGGGAGATTTTTTCACCTACTGGGATAGAAGCTACAACGGTTAGTATCGCTTGATCAGGAGAGCTTGAGGTGCTAGGGTTAGGTGACAAAGAGGCATCGGCAAATGTTGTGTGTATTGGGCATAAAACTAGGACAAACAGACAAACAAACAACGATAATTTGGCCTTCATTATCGATTCCTCCTCATGATACATGATAGAATTGATGTTCAAGATTATGGTAAAGGTTTTGATTTCATTTGTCAACTAGGTTCTAAAAAACAAGCACTTGCAGATCGAAAAACAGGATTTTCTCTGCATCGGAAGCGTACGCAGAGTTGAGGTCTTACTTCCAGATAGAAACAATGGGATCTGCCTTTGCGCTTTCACCTAAAAGGGGGAGATGGAAAATATCCTCAATCATGCGTAAGATATTATAATGATTAATCTTCTGATCATATTTTCCGGGTTTGATCATAGGACCTACCAGAATGACCGGGATATGATTTTCCTTGGAGAAGTCGTCCTCGTCCCACACGACGGCCAAAAGCCCCCGGTGGCTTTCCGCCCAGGAGACGTAGCTGTCCAGATGTTCTTTCAGCCATGTGTCGGCCCGGCGGACGGATCCGTCGTGCATGTCGTTCCGAAGATTCGGAATGACGAACGACACCGTCGGCAGTTTCGAGAAATCGGACGGGAAGTCCGACAGCGGCCTGTTCATTTCGGCGGGGACGTTCGCAAACTGCGCCCATGGATTGTGCTTCCGCGCGTATCCTTGAAATGCGCATCCGGTATAACCCACCTTCGGCAAATCTTCCGAATACCCGGCAAACGTCAGATTCGCCGCAATCAGTTCGCTGGCCAGGTTGGGAGCCTCGAACGGTTTTTTGCGGCACGAATCGTCTTTCACGCCCTGGGTGGAGCCGGAAAACAGGGCGAGGTAGTTCGGTTGGCTCGGATGCGTTACGCCGTGAGCGTCCGTGAACAATGCTCCCCGTCGGATCAAGGACCGGAGATAAGGCGCGTCGTTCGTGTCGACGATTTGTTCGTAGGAATGATTTTCTTCCACCACGACCACGAGGTGGTCCACCCGAACGTCTGGCGGAGACGACGGTTCGGGCTTGTCCGTCGTCGTCGGCCCGTCCGCCGCCCGACCGGAGGAAGGCGCGGAAACCCGGCCGGAAGCGGCCGGCACGGGATTCGGGTAGGAGGAGGAGCAACCGAACAGGAACAAGAGTAAAATCATCGACAAAACGTATGGCCGGGGCAACACGCAGGTCGCCTCCTTTCGTCGTGTTTCAAGCCTTCACCGTAATCCGCATGTCGGCGAAAAACCGTTCGACGGCCGTCCAGGCGGCACCGAGGGCGGTCGCGTGAACGCCGAGCCGGGAAAACCGGATGTCGACCCGCCGTCGGTGAAACGGCATCGTCCGCCGGCCGACTTCTTCGCGGATTGCGTCGAGCAGCCATTCTTCCGCCAAGGTCAGCCGGTTGCCGACGACGACCCGCTCCGGATTGAAAATGTGGATAAGGTTGGCGATGCCGACGCCGAGCGCGGCTCCGGTCCGGCGGAACAGCGTCGCCGCGTCGGCGTTTCCCGCGCGGGCGAGCTCCGTCAACGTTTCCAGTTCTTCGCCCGGGCGGCCGTCCAGCGCTTCCCTCAGCGATGAAACGGCGCGCGCCTCGCGGATGAGCGCCTGTTCGGAGGCGTATTGCTCCCAGCAGCCGCGGTTGCCGCACGGGCAAGGTCGCCCTTCGGTTTCCACCGTCATGTGCCCCGCTTCGCCGGACAGTCCGACGGCTCCCCGATAAAGTGCTCCGTTTACGATCAGCCCTGCGCCGATGCCGATACCGGCGCTGATGTAGATCATTTCGACCGATTCCGGCTCGGGCGCGGCCGTGCGGGGGCCGTCGGAACGCTTGTCGTCGTCGCAGAAGTCCGAGGGGTCGCCGGCGCCGAACCGCCGTTCCGCGATCGCGCCGAGATTCGCCTCGTTGTCGATATAGATCTCCGAGCCGAGCGCATCCGCCAGGTCGGTCCGCAATTCCCGGTTTTCCCATTCCAGATTCGGCGCGAACAACACCGTGCCGTCGGCGTCGACCAGGCCGGGAACGCCGACACCGACGCCGACGACGCCGTACGGACGGTTTTTCGCATCTTCCGAAAGCTTTTTCACGAGCGAGACCGTTTGCTCGACGACGGCCGGATAGGACCGGTCGGGCAAGGAGACGCGGCGGATGATTTTTACGTTTCCCGCCAGGTCCGTCAGCACACCGGCCATATGATGAACCCCGATGTCGACGCCGACGGCCGCGCCGGCGTCGGGATCGAACGCGAGCAGAATCGGTTTGCGTCCGCCGCTAGAAGGTCCCGGTCCCAGTTCGCGCACGAGCCCGCTTTCAATCAGTTCCCGCACCAGACTGGACACCGTGCCCTTGTTGAGGCCCGTCCGGACGGAAAGGTCGGCGCGGGAAACCGGGGAAGCGCGGCGAATCCAGTCGAGGAGAATGGATTTGTTGATTTTTTTGACCAGGTGCTGGTCGCCGGTGACGTCGGTCACGAATGGTGCCGCTCCTTCATGATTTTCCCGATTTGTTTTTGAAGAAGAGGCAAGTCGTTTTGGATGGTTGACCAGAGGATATCCATGCGAACACCGGCGTAATGGTGGATGAAACGATCGCGTGTTCTTGCAAGAAGAGACCATGGAATTTCTGGATGGGCCTCTCGGAATTCATTGGACAGACGTTTAGAGGCCTCCCCCATTATTTCGAAATTCCGTATAATTGCATCTTGGATCATAGTGGATGCTAGGAAATCCTCCATAGAACAGGAGCTATATTCCATAATACGTTTAAGAGCTTCTTGAATATCTGCAAGATATAAGAAATCATCTTTTTTCACAAGGGATGAACCTCCTGCAAAATTCGCTCGCGGATGGACGGCGACAATGCATCGTCCAGCACTACATCAACGGGACGGCCGATCAATTGTTCAAGCTCTTCTTCCAGTCGGGCCAGTGCGAATAAAGTAAGCCCACTGTCGCGATCGGCATGGACGAGCAGATCGACGTCGCTGGTTGGAGTCATTTCATTCCGGACGGCAGATCCGAATATACGAATGTTTGAAACCCCATATTTTTGCGCAGTATTGAAGATCAATGGTTTCAGATTCCTTAAAAATTCCAGCATTGATTGGGAAGGCTGGACAGACATACGAACTCTCTCCTCTCACTGGCGGTGATTCGCGGACGATGCCGACCGCCTCCAAAGCTTGCGTTCGTACGGAGCCTTTTTTATTATTGTCGCATTCTCTGTTCATGATGTCCAGAATCAACTATCCCACCATCCGCAATCCCGCGACACAGGCGGCGATGCCGAGGATGCACGCGATTTCTCCAAATTTCTCCTTTTCCATTGTATCAAGGGAATCCGGAAAACGAAAAAAGACGTCGAGCCCCTCGCGCGGCCGTGTTGCTGGGTTTCGGTCAACTTTGTTCATCCGATGTACAAAGTGCCGCCTTTCGTGATACAATGAAAGCGAAAAAGCCCGTGCAGGAGGGATACGTATGGCTTATTTCCCGAACATACCCAAAATCGAGTACGAAGGCCGGCATTCCGACAATCCGTTCGCGTTCAAGTTCTACAACCCGAAGGAAGTCGTGCTCGGCAAGACGATGGAGGAACACCTGCGGTTTGCGGTGTCGTACTGGCACACGCTGACAGGAGCGGGAACCGATCCGTTCGGGGCGGGCACGATGCGCCGGCCGTGGGACCGCTATCGCGGCATGGACTTGGCGAAGGCGCGCGTGGAGGCGGCGTTCGAGCTGTTCGAGAAGTTGGGGGTGCCGTTTTTCTGCTTCCACGACCGCGACATCGCGCCGGAAGGCGACACGCTGCAGGAGACGAACGCCAACCTCGATACGATCGTCGCGATGATCAAGGAGTACATGAAAACGAGCAAAACGCGGCTGCTCTGGAACACGGCGAATCTGTTCACGCATCCGCGGTTCGTACACGGGGCGGCGACGACGTCGAACGCAGACGTGTTCGCTTACGCCGCGGCACAGGTGAAAAAGGCGTTGGAGCACGCCAAGGAGCTCGGCGCCGAAAACTACGTGTTCTGGGGCGGCCGCGAAGGCTACGAGACGCTGCTTAACACCGACATGAAGCTCGAGCTGGACAACCTTGCGCGGTTTTACCGGATGGCGATCGACTATGCGAAAGAAATCGGCTTCGAGGGTCAGCTGTTGATCGAACCGAAGCCGAAAGAGCCGACGAAGCATCAATACGATTTCGACGCGGCGACGACGATCGCGTTTTTGCAGCATTACGGGCTGAAAGAGCATTTCAAGCTGAACATCGAGGCGAACCACGCGACGCTGGCCGGCCATACGTTCGAGCACGAGCTGCGGGTGGCGCGCCTGCACGGCATGCTCGGCTCGATCGACGCCAACCAGGGCGACTTGCTGCTCGGGTGGGACACTGACGAGTTCCCGACTGACCTGTACGGCACGACGTTGGCGATGTACGAAATTTTGCAAAACGGCGGACTCGGCCGCGGCGGCGTCAACTTCGACGCGAAAGTTCGACGGGCGTCGTTCGAGCCGGAAGACCTCGTCATCGCGCACATCGCGGGGATGGACAGCTTCGCGCGCGGGCTGAAGGTGGCGGCGAAGCTGATCGAGGACCGCGTGTTCGAAAAGGCGATAGAAGAGCGCTACGCCTCGTTCCGCGAAGGAATCGGCCTGGAGATCGTCAGCGGCCGCGCGAATTTCCATACGCTGGAGCAATACGCGTTGCAGAACCGGCCGATCGAAAACCGCTCCGGCCGGCAGGAATGGCTGCGCGCCAAGCTGAATCAGTATTTGCTCAACGTGGAGTGAAAACGGCGATACGCCCGTTGCTTGCCCGGTCCGCACCCGATGCGGCCGGGCGTTCGTCTTGTATAACGGCCGATCGAAAAGGGAATCCTCATGTTGCACTTTTCCTGAAACGGGGGATTCGGATGACGCCGGCCGGTCGTAAAGGATGGATCCGGTTTCGTTTCCGCAACCGCGTTGAAGCGGAAGCGGCGGCCGATACACTGCGCGAGCTGGAATACGACGTCCGGTTCGGCGGGCGGGACGACGACGGTCCGACGGTCGCCGTCGACATCGCCGGACGCGATCTGCAGTCGGCGCTTGAAATCGCCCAGATTCACGGCGGGGAGTTCGCCGGACGGGACGACGCTGCAGCCGATGCGGCCGCGAGGGGAGCCGACGGAACGGCTGTCCGACACGCGGGGGCTGCGCCTGCGGAATCCGGTAACGAAGAGGGCCCGGTTCAGCGGAGTGACCCGTCCGGCGGCGATTACGACGGATTCGAGGCGGGCGTTCGCGCATGAATACGACCGCAAGGGCGGACTGCCGACGATCGGCCGGACGGTAGCTTTTCAGATAATCCGCCACTTTTTGTCACACGATTGGGCGGGCGTGGTCCGCGTTTGACCTTCCGCCGCCGGCCCGGCCGGGCATACGGTAATAGCGGCGGGCGCCGGATTTCGGTGTCCGGAATGGATGGCGTGCATTCGAAGCGGCCATTCGAGGAGGTCGGCATCATGCCTCGAGAGCCGGTCGATCCGGTCGACGCCTGGCTGCAAAGCCTGGAATCGGTATTGCACGGCCTTCATCGAACGATGGGAATGTTGCGCGAGGTGGAGGCGGCGTTACGGTCGATTCGGCGGCTGGGCCCGCTGCTGGATGAAATGTTCGGCGTGCCGCAAGAGCGGCAGAAAGGCGGCGTCTCATTGTCGACCCGCAAGTCGCGCCGTGCGGGGAACTGATCGGTCCGGGAAACGGGCCGATTTTTTGTTTTGGAATGTGCTGAAACGTATGTTCGATGACGACAGGCTGTCAAAATGATTTGTTATAAAACCACATGGTAGAAAAATGTTTGCGGGGAGTGAACAGGGTTGCAGTCTTTTTGGGAGAAGTTGGGGTGGTCTTGTGTCGCGACGCTTCCGCTTCCGTGCAGGGAGAAACGGCTGTTTTCCGTCGAGGGGCTGGCGTTGCGTCCGGAAACGGCGGCCTATGTGCGGGCGTTTGCGCCGGAAGGCGTCTATCTGCACCAAAAAGAGGCGTTGATGCGTTACCTGGAAGGCAAATCGGTGTGCCTGACGACGGGAACTGCATCGGGAAAAAGTTTCGCGTTTTACGCCGCGGCGATCGAATGTCTGGCGGCGGATCCGCAGGCGCGCGTCATGGTCGTTTACCCGCTGAAGGCGTTGAGCGCCGAACAGCAGGAACGGTGGGTTCAGGCGCTTCGCCTGGCGGGGCTTCGGGAAAACGTCGGAAGGATCGACGGGCAAATTCCGCCGCGGAAACGGCCGGACGTTTTGAAATCGTGCCGCGTCGTCGTGATGACGCCGGACGTCGTTCACGCGTGGCTTTTGTCGAACTTGTCCGACGAAATTTGCCGCCGGTTTTTGCGGGATGTCAAACTTCTAGTCGTCGACGAGGTGCATGCGTATTCCGGTGTATTCGGTTCGAACGCCGCTTTTTTGTTCCGCAGGCTTCGGCATTTGTTTGCTCTTTTAGGCGCATCACCTCGATTTTTCTGCGCTTCGGCGACTGTAGCTGACGGACGTCAGCATTTGCAACAACTGTTCGGCGTTCCGTTCGAGCTGATCGGCCCGGATAAAGACACGTCGCCGAAGCATGAAGTGTCGATCGTGTTTTTGCGCCCGCCGGCAGCGGCGGATTTGCTGAGCGAGACCGCGCTGTTTCTGTCCGGCCTCGCCGAAGAGAAAAAAAGGTTTATCGTTTTTGTGGACAGCCGCAAGCAGACAGAGCAGTTGGCGACGATTTTGGCCCGAAGCCGAACCGGCGCCGCGGGAGGGCGCGGCGAGGAAGACGAGGCCGAGCCGGAAATCGCCCCCGGTTTCGACGGCGAGCATTTGACCCAATACGGCATTCTTCCTTATCGAGCGGGTTATGAAGAGCACGATCGGGCGATTATTCAGGAGCGTCTCAGTTCCGGACAACTGCAAGGCGTCGTCAGCACGAGCGCTCTGGAGCTGGGCCTCGACATCCCGAATTTGGACGCGGCGGTGCTGCTGGGCGTTCCGGCGTCGGCGACAAGTTTTTGGCAGCGGATCGGCCGCATCGGCAGACATAAGGAAGGCGTCGTTTATCTTTTACACACCGGCAGTTACGGCGACGAGATGGTATTTCGCTCACCCGAAAGTCTGCTGGAGCGGCCGTTTGCGGAAAGTACGCTCTATCTGGACAACCCCCGCATCCAGTACATTCACGCGCTCTGTCTGGCGCGGACGGGCGGGGAGCACGACCAGGTCGCCGGTACTTCCGACGATGCGTCATTCGACAGCCCGATCGACTGGCCGGACGGTTTTCTCGAACTGTGCAGATCGGAGCGGATCGGCGCTTTGCCTGCCGAGCTTCGGCAGATGAAAGCCGAGGCGGGGGACGATCCGAATCACGTCTTTCCGCTGCGCGATGCGGAGAGCCAATTCAAGGTGGAACTGCGGCAGGGGCCGGAGCAGCGCGAGCTCGGCACGCTGTCGTTCAGTCAAGTGATGCGCGAAGCGTATCCCGGCGCGGTTTATTATTACACGACGCAGGCGTTCCGCGTGTACAAAGTAAATATTCCTTCCAAAACGATATGGGTAAGGAAAGAAAAACATTATACCACCAAACCGTACGAATTCGGAACGCAGGTGTTCCCCAATTTTTCCCGGGAGGGCAAGGTCGACGCCTGCCGATACGGCGACTTGTTGATCGTCGAATGCGAACTGCAGATCCGCGAATGGATCACGTCGTTCGAGGAAAGACGAGGCGCGAACAAGATGCGTTACGAATATCCTCTCTACGCGCCGGAGGCCGGTATACATTTCATACATCCTTATTTCACGCGCAATTATTTTTCGACCGGCGTCGTCATGGCGCATCCCGCGATGAAGCAGTATTCCCGCTCGGTGTTGGACAAGGCGGCAAGGTTGATGTACGAGTCGTTTCTCTACAGCGTTCCGCTGGAACGGCAGGACGTCGGCCTGGCGACGGACAAGTTCCGGTTTGCCGATGAGCCGCATATCCGGAAGGACGAGCCGTTCGTCGTGTTTTACGACCAGGTGTACGGCAGCTTGCGTCTGTCGGCGAAAATCGCGGAAAGCCGCGTCATCGAAAAACTGTTTTCCCAGGCGATCGAGATGGCGAAAGCCGACCAGGATGCCGATGCGGAAGCGGTTCGGGAGGTGACGGCCCTGCTCGAATGTTTGGATCGGTGCGTTCGGGAAAACGGGCGCATCGACGGTCCGATCAGCCGCGAAGAAGTTTCCGGCGTCGAAGAACACGGCGATCGGGTGCGCGTCGTCATGCCGGGGACGGTCGGCATTGCACTGGTGAAAAACAGGGAGTTTATGGTCGAAAGCGTGTTTTTCTCTCCGAATCAAGGTTTGACCTATAAGGGAAGATATCTCGACCAGGAAATTCATGATACGACCGTCGTCTATTTGCGGGCGGACCTCGTGAAACCCGTTCAGGGTGCGAGCAAAATCGGGTGGTATGACCTAAACACCGGCGAAGTTATCGAAGACGAGTAGACGCGTTTGACGCCCTCGCCGCAAAGAGATAGACTAGAACAGGAAGATTCGTTATCGCAACAAAACAAACAACTTTGCGGTGAGGGGAAAACTCGATGTCGACACGTATGCTGCTGTTTGAAGACCCTGCGTTTCCGTACGAAGGAGCGCGGCCGGACGCCGAGGCGGAACGTCTGTTGGCGGAACGTGCGGAAGCCGCCTCGGCGGGAACGTTGGCCGAACGGCTTATGTCGGGTGCTTACGACGCGCTCGTCTACCTGCACGGCCCCTATGTCCCGAAGGCGGCCTGGAGCGCCGTGCTGGAGCATCTTCGCCGCGGCGGCGGTCTGGTGACGGCCGGCGGTCTTCCATTCCGCAGGCCGGTCGCTGTAGACGCGCAGGGCCGGCTGCGGGTCGAGCGGGAGCAGACGGCGTATTTGCGGCAACTCGACGTGCACGAGGCGCTCGCGGTCGGAGAGAAGGGTGTCGTCCGGCTTCAAGCCTCAGAAGAATATCCGCTTTTATCGGGCGTGGAGCCGCTGTTCGGCGTCCGGTCGACGTGGGGGCTTATTTTCCATCCGACGAAGGCGTCCGATATGCCGCATGAACTCGGGTCGGGAGGACCGATGGACGCGCGGATCGTCCCGCTGCTCGTCGGCGTCGACGCGGAGGGCAGGCCGCGCACGGCTCCCGTCGTGCTGGTCGAGCGGCTGAAAGGCCCGTTTGCCGGCGGGCGGTGGGTGATGATCAACCAGCCGCTCGACGAAACGTTCTGGCGAGAAGGCGGCGCGGACGTTTTGTTGCGTTTGGCGGAGTTTGCGGCGGCGGGCGCGACGGAGATATGGCTGAAACCGCATTTCGCCTGTTACGAGCCGGGTGAGAGGCCGTCGCTGACGTTGCAGATTCAGGCGCTCGGCCGGACGATGGCGGCGAGGGACGGATGCGGGTGGACGGTAGACGTCGAGGTAGAAAAAGACGAAGGCCGCACCCGAGAAAACGTGGAGGGCATCGCCGGGGACCTGGCGGGCAAGACCGTCGCGGGTCGCGTCGAAAGCAGCAAGGTTCTGTGGAAAACTTCCATCGAGACGCAAGCGACGCGCGATCTGAATGCTTTGCGGATGACGGTTCCCGTCGACGTCTCGCCGGGGCTCTACCGCGTGCGCGCCGTCGCGCGTTCGGAACGCGGCGAGGTTCGGCGGCTGTCGCAGGCGTTCTGGGGGATGGACCGCGAGCTGTTGCGCTCCGGGGAGCCGCTGGCGTGCGGCCGCGACTATTTCGTCCGCGGCGGCCGGCCGATGCCGATCGTCGGCATGACGTACATGGCGGCCGATACGGCGCGGAAGTTTCTCCACCTGCCGAACGTGGAGGTATGGGATCGCGACATGGCGGAGATGGCGCGCGCGGGCGTCAATCTGATTCGGACGGGCGTTTGGACGGCGCACCGGACGTTCGCGTTCGTCGACGGACACATCGACGAGGCGGCGCTTCGGGCGATCGATGCGTTTTTGCTGACGGCGAAGCGGCACGGGCTGGAAGTGACGTTTACCTTTTTCGCGTTTGCGCCGGAGCGGTGGGAGGGTCTCAACCCGTATCTCGATCCGCGCAGCGTCGAGGCGCAGAAACGGTTCGTCGCGCTCGTGGCGTCGCGGCACCGGGAGACGACGCACGTGCATTGGGATCTGATCAACGAGCCGTCGCTGTTCGACCCGGGCCGGCTTTTTTCGGGACCTCGGACGCTCGGCGATCCTTTCGAGCGCAAGGCGTTTGCCGACTGGCTTCGCCGTCGTCACGGCGGGGATCTCGCGCTGCTTCAGGAGCGCTGGAACATGACGCCGGAAGAACTGCCGTCGTTCGAGGCGGCGGAACCGCCGGAACGGGAGGACGTCGCGTTCGACGTCGCCGACGTGACGCGCGCGAAGCATAACGGGCGCTGGCTCGATTATGCGCTTTTTACCATGGACATGTTCAACCGGTGGACGGCGGAATTGCGCGGGACGATCGCGCGGGTCACGCCCGGCCGGCTCGTCACGGTCGGCCAGGACGAAGCGCTCGGCGGTCAGCGGCCGTCGCCGTTTTTTTACGCAAGAGAAGTCGATTATACGACCGTTCATACGTGGTGGCTGATGGATCAGCTCGTCTGGGACGGGGTATTTTCCAAGACGCCGGACAAGCCGAATCTCGTGCAGGAGACCGGCATCATGTACGTGGAGCGCCCGGACGGCCGCGCCAAGCGGACGGAGGAAGAGCTGCGCGATATTCTGGAGCGGAAATACGCCTACGCGTTCGCGACGGGGGCCGCCGGCGCGGTGCAATGGATCTGGAATACGAACGTCTATATGGACAACGTCAACGAATGCAACATCGGCGCGCTTCGCGCCGACGGCACGCACAAGCCGGAGGCGGACGTGACGTACGCGTTTGGGCGGTTTATGGCGCAAATCCGCGACCTGTTCGAGGATCGCGAGCCGGAGCCCGTCGCGGTCGTGTTTCCGTATTCCAACGATTTTTCCTGCCGGTCGCTGGCGTTCGAGGCGACGGCGAGATCGGTCCGGGTGTTGGTGTACGGGTTGAACGTGCATCCGCGCGGGATCGGGGAGTACCAGCTGGAGGCGCTCCGCCGGCATCCGGCGAGGCTCATCGTCGTGCCGAGCGCACACAATTTCGACGACGAGGCGTTTGAACGGCTGACGGAAGCGGCGGCCGCCGGCGCGGTCGTGCTGTGGACGGGACCGCTCCGACTCGACGCGTACTGGGGACCGGCGGAACACCGGCTGCGGGAGTTGATCGGACCGACGGTATACGGCAATGTGATGCGGGAAGAGAAGCTGGAGATCGGAGGACGAGTATGGGACGTTTCGTTCGGCGGGACGAAAATCGCGGAAGCGGCCGTGGACCGTCCGATCGACGTCGACGCGGGTGAAGGGACGATGCGCCTGGTTGAAGTCGGAATCGGAAGCGGAAGATGGATCTGGTGTCCGCTGCCCGTCGAGCTGAACGAGAGGTGGGAGCCGATCGCGGCGGTGTATCGCCGGGCACTGGAAGTCTCCGCTGTCGTGCCCGAGCTGGAGTGGCTGGAAAGCGGGGACTGTCCGGGCGTTTATGGGCGGGCGCTCCGGTTTTCACAGGGAACGCTGTTCGTGTTCGTTTCGGAGTGCGCGGACGACCGGACGGTGCGCGTGCGCGACCCGCGGACAGGCGTGAGGTACGCTTTGCGGCTGGAAAGAGGGCGGGCGGTACTGTTTGCGGCAGACGAAAGCGGGCGCGTGATCGCGGTATACCGGCCGGACGAAACGCAGGTGCGCGCGGAAATCGGCTGAATGCGGCGCGATTCGCCCGGCCGCTTTTTCATTGCGTCCGAAATGCTTGCGCAGACTGGGCGCCGCGCTAAAATTAAATAAGAGAAACGTCGGACGAACGGATGCGAGAAGGGGAAACCGGGCGATGCCGATCCTGAAGAACGATTGGGCGCCGCTTCTGGAAGACGAGTTCCGCAAGCCGTATTATTTGCGGTTGCGGCAGTTTCTGATCGAGGAATATCGGACGCGCACCGTCTATCCCGACAAGTACGACATTTTCAACGCGCTGCATTATACGCCTTATTCCGAAGTCAAAGTCGTGCTGCTCGGCCAGGACCCGTATCACGGGCCTGGGCAGGCGCACGGGCTCAGCTTTTCTGTCCGACCGGGCATACCGGCGCCGCCTTCGCTGCAAAATATGTTGAAAGAGCTGCACGACGATCTCGGCTGCCGGATGCCGAACAACGGCTGTCTCATTCCGTGGGCGCTGCAGGGGGTTCTTCTGCTCAACACGGTGCTGACGGTGCGCGCCGGCCAGGCGAACTCGCACCGCGGGATGGGTTGGGAGACGTTTACGGACCGCATCATCTCGCTGTTGAACGAGCGCGACCGTCCGGTCGTGTTTTTGCTGTGGGGCAGTCACGCCCAATCGAAACTGTCGCTGATCGACACGAGCCGGCATCCCGTCATTTGTGCGCCGCATCCCAGTCCGTTGTCGGCGCATCGCGGGTTTTTCGGCAGCCGGCCGTACTCGCGGGCGAACCGCTACTTGGAGGACCTCGGCGAACGGCCGATCGACTGGCAGCTGCCGGACATCTAGACCGGACGTCGACGTGATGCGGCAACGGAAAAGGAGGCGTCGGCCGTGATCCAGAACCGCAGGCGGGCGGCAATCCGCGCGGCGGAAGTGCTGGCTTTCGCGGCGGTGGCGTATTTCGTATACGAAGCCGCGGGCGTTCGTCCTGAAGAGTTGTGGGAAGCGGTCGCGGAAGCCGACGCGTTGTTTTATGCCGCCGTGCTGGTTGCGTTTTTGTCGCAGCTTGCGCAAGGGTGGCTCTGGGTCAGGTTGATGAACGCCCTGCGCGCGTCGGACGAAAGCGGCGGACCGCTGTCGCTCGGCGCGGGCCTCGCGGTGTTCGTCCATTCGATGTTCGCGAAATATGTGCCCGGCGGTATTTGGAACCTGCTCGGCCGACTGTATCTCGGCCGCAAGGTCGGCCTCACGTTCGGCCGGCAGGTGGCCGGCATGTTGTATGAAACGGTGTTTCTCGTCTTCGCGGCGGCGTTGTTTTCGCTGTTTTATCTCGGATGGGGCTTGGCGGCGGTTCCGTTGGTCGCGGCGACCGCCGCCGTCTACGGCCCGGCGACGCGCGGGCTGGAGCGTCTTGCGCGCCGACTCGGGCGCAAGGGGCGGTTCGGACGCCGGATGACGGAGAATTTGTCGCTCGAGTTGCCTCGCGCCGAGTTTTTTCGCTTTTTGGCCCTGTACGGCGTCAACCAGCTGGCGGTCGGGGTCGGTTTCTGGCTGCTTTTGTCGGGGTTCGGCGTTGTCGCCTTCTCCTGGGCGGAAGCCGCCGGCCTTTATGCGCTCGGCTGGCTGATCGGCTGTCTGAGCCCGCTGCCGGGGGGGCTGGGCGTCCGGGAAGGGGCGCTGGCTGCACTGTTGGCGCCGCGGATCGGCTGGACGGCCGCGGCGGAGGCGGCGGTACTCGCGCGAATCTGGACGTTGCTCGGCGAGGCGGCGCTTTATGTCGCCGTTGCCGGCGCCCGGCTGCTCTTGAAAAGAACGTGGGCGTAAAAGGCTCAGTCCTTCCACGCCTGGGGATGGTCGGCGCGGACAAGGTCGAGCTCCGCGGCGCGGGCGTTGGCTTCGACCTGTTCGGGACTTTTGCAGCCCGGGATGACGCATGTGACCGCCGGATGTTGCAGGCACCAGGCGAGCGCCCACTCGGCCATATCGACGCCCGGCGGTACTTCGGTGCGGCGGATTTCCTCGACGAGACGCAGTTTTTCGTCGCGTTCGCCGCGGTCGTGCCGATGTCGGACGTCTGTTTCGGGAAAAGATGCGCCCGGGCGATATTTGCCGCTTAAGTAGCCGCTGGCCAGCGGCACACGCGCCAGAACGCCGAGATCTTGTCGGATGCAAGACGGAAAGATTGCCTCTTCGGGTTTCCGCTCCAGCCGGTTATAGACGACCTGGATGACCGAGGCGCCGACGCGCGTTGCCGCTTCCGTCTGGCGCAAATTGTGCGCGCCGATCGAAATGCCGAGAAAACGGATTTTGCCCGCCTGCACCTGTTTGTCCAGCATCGTCCACAGGTCGTCGCGGTCGAACGCGTCGTCTTTGCCGGAATGGAACTGGTAGATGTCGATGTAGTCGGTTCTCAGCGCGCGCAGCGACTGCTCCAACTGCTCCCGCACTTCCTCTGCACTCCAGTGTTCCGTCCGTTCGAACGGCCGATGAAACCGGTGACCGAACTTCGTGGCGACGATCCAGGCGTCGCGTTCTTTTTCAATCGCCCGGCCGATCAGCGATTCCGACAAATGGTCGCCGTAACATTCGGCGGTGTCGATGAGGTTGATGCCGACTTCTTTCGCCTTGCCGAGGATGCGGTTGACTTCTTCCTGCGTGAACGTCTTGCCCCATTCGCCTCCGAACTGCCACGTGCCGACGCCGACGACGGACACTTTTAGGCCGGTTTTTCCGAGCCGGCGGTATTTCATGGCGAACGACCTCCTTATTTTTTTTCTTTGTTCAGGGAATGCGGACGAACGACGGGCGGCCGGATTCGAACGTCGTCAAATATTCGAAGCCCGCTGCTTTCAGCATTTGGTGGCCGATTTCGAACCGGTCGGCGATCCGGTCGGCGGTGTGGGCGTCCGATCCGATCGTGACGATCTCGCCGCCGAGCTCGCGGTAGCGCCGCAGGACGGCCAGATGCGGCATCGGGGAAGCGATCCTGTACCGGTAACCCGACATGTTCAGCTCGATACCGCGGCCGGTGTCAATCAGCGTCCTCAGAATGGCGTCGATCCGATCGGCGTACGCCAGCCAATTCAACTGATCCCAGCTTGCGCCGAGGTGGTGCAAGTATCGGCTGACTAGCGTCAGATGGCCGAGAACGTGAAAGTCCTTGTATTCGGCGACGCGCTCGTACACGTTTTCGAGATAGCGGCGCACCGCCTCGTCGGCTGTTTTGCCCCGGAAAAAGTCTCCGCCGTGCAGATCGAGGTCGTCCGCGATGTGGACGGAGCCGATGACGAAATCGAAGCCGCCTTCCTGCGTGAACGCACGGCTGCGGTCGTAGGCGAGCGGGTGCAGGCCGACCTCGACCGCCTTGCGGATGACGATCCGGTCGCCGTAGACGGCGCGCAGCCGATCGACCTCGGCCGCATACGTTCCGGCGTCGAACGCAAAGACGAGGTCGCAGTTCGGGTAAAAATAGTCGATGTGCTCGGTAAACGCGATTTCCCGGACGCCGCGGTCGACGGCGGCGCGGACCGCCTCTTCCATCGGCAGGTCGGAGTCGGCGGAAAAGCGAGTGTGCACGTGATAGTCGTACATGGGTGCGTCGTCCTTTCCCTAGCGCAAACAACTCGTTTTTCATTATACCACATCACGGCCGTACCGCCGCGCCGTCTGTTCGGACGGCGCGCGATGATGTACGATAGGACTGACGAAGGGTTCGGGGCGATTGTCTGGAAGGATGAAGGCAGGATGAAAAGGGAAGCGAAAAAGCTTGCGACGCGTCAACGCCTGCTGGACAGCGCGAGGGAACTTTTTGCGAAGCAGGGGTTCGAGGCGACGACGGTCGAACAGATCGCCGCTCGGGCCGGCGTCGCGAAAGGGACGTTTTTTAATTATTTCGAGCGCAAGGAAGCGGTTTTGTACAACCTGCACATCGCCTGGGCGCACGAAGAAATCGAGCGGCTGTCGGCCGAGCCGGGGCCGGTGTTGCCGCGTCTGGAAAATATGCTGCACGAGATCGTCAATCGGATTTACGGCGCCAAACCGCTCGCCCGCGCGTTTTTCCAGGGGGCGGTCGGCGGCGGCAAGCCGACCGAGCGGTTCGCCGAACAAATTCGGCTGCTCGTTTCGTCGCTGTCCAAAGTGTTCGAGGAAGCCCGCCGACGGGGGGAGATCGATTCACAGCTGTCTCCTTCCGCCGTCGCCCGGTTCGCCGTGGAGACATTTTACGGCGTGTTGGTGCTGTGGGCTGTGGAAGACCGCGACGATCTGGAAAAGCGGCTGTCGACGGCGTTTTGCCTGATGACCCGGGCGATCGCCGCCGCGGACAAAACGGGCGGGAACGATTCCTGATCAAAACAGGACGTCCCGCCCGTTTTCGGGGTTTTTCCCGTGTCAGCGGTTGTCGGTCTGCACTTCCCCGCGGTTGCGGCCGGCGAGCCCGATAAGGCCGAGCAGGCCGAGAATACCGAGCCAACCCCAGTCCATGTCGCCGGCGACGTTCGTCGCGGTTGCGCGGAACCGGCCGGTCGTTCCCCAGTTGTTGCGGGCGGGCGCCGTGTCGAACCACGGGCTGGGAGCCGGGGTGACGACCGCCGGAGCCGGCGAAGGCGTCGGAGTCGTCGCAGGTTGCGCGGCCGACGCCGCCGTTGCGCCGACGGCGAACAGCAGGGCGGAGAAGGCGATCAGTGCCAGACGTTTCATGCGGCATCCCCTTTTTTCGGCTTGAAATTTCGGTCGACGATCTTAACGTTTGCCGGGAGGCTGAAAAACATCCGCGGAAAATGCAGGCAAACGCGAAACTTGAACGGCTGTTTCGACGTCTATACAGGATGAGGAACTCATTGGAAAGGGGAGCTTCGCTTGAAACGTTTCCGGTTGTTTGCTCATGTCCTGCTCGCCGCGCTTGCGGCGTTTTCGGCCGTGCCGGCCGTTTTCGCCGAGCCGGCGGAAAGCAAAGCCGTCGTCGACCGTGAGAAGGCGGTGTCGCTCGCGCGGTCGTATTTGTCGCTTGCGTCCGATTTCGAGCTTAACAGTGTAAATTTTTACGAAGATTTTAGCGGGAAACGATGGTCGCTTGAATTTCACAAAAAAAGCGAGAATGGCTATTCAGATGGAGTAGTCGTTTCGCTGGACGCAGACACGGGGCGATTGATCGGGTTTGAAAAATATGACGGTGATCCCGCGCAACAGACGACGTATCCTCCGAAGTACGACTTCGAGGCAGCAAAAAAGGTGGCCGAACGGTTCGTTCGCGAGGTAAACGCTGCGGAATTCGACCAGCTCCGCTATAACCCCGATGTAGAAGCAGCGTTCAGGACGCCGCTTCAAGGTCCGGTCGTTTATCCTTTCCGTTACGACCGCGTTGTGAACGGCATCATCTATCCGGAAAATTACGTCTTCGTGCGGGTGGACGGTTCCGGCAACGTCGTCAGCTACCAATTCGTCTGGGACGACAAGGTCGAGTTCGCGCCGGCGACCGGCCTGATCGACGAAGACCGAGCGAAAGCGCTGTTTCAGGAAAAGGCGAGCGTTGTTTTGTGGTTAATTTGGCTCAGAAACGTCCAAAACCCGACACCAAGATTCGCCTATGAATGGAATTCGTCCAGAATGCACGCCCGGACTGGAGAAATCGACATTTTGATGGACGGCTCGTTTGAACCCATGGAAAAAAAAGCATCGTCGCCGTCCGGCCGTTTCGCTGAGTCTCTAACCCAACAGCAGGCGGCAGAAGCGATGAAAACGCTGCTTTCACTGGACGATGTTCAACTGGCAAATGCTTCGTATTACGAGCAGAAAGATGCGGGCGTCTGGAATTTCGAATGGCGGATCGATACGGCCAAAACGGGTGGATCGGCGGAGGATGGTGTATATTATTGGGTGTCGGTCGACGCCTCGACGGGAGAACCGGTTTCGTATCACTTCTCCAACCCCACCAAGTCTGTACGCCCGATCAGAGACGACGTTCGCGGAAAACAGATCGCCGCAGATTTCGTTCGGCGCGCCTACCCCGCCAGACTGCACGAGCTAGCCGGGCCGAACGGCAAATCAGGCGTATACTTTTTCCAAAGATTGGTTGATGGTGTTCCCGTCGAATTGGAAGGGATTCATCTCATCGTCGGCGAGGACGGAAGCATTCTTTCGCTGCAGCGCAGTTTTTCAACGGTTTCTTTCCCTTCGGCAAAGCCGACGGTGTTGCTGGAAACCGAGGCCCGTACCAGGTTAATGAACGCCTATACGCTGCGGCTGCAATATATCAGGGAGCCGAATTCTCCGTTTCGGGAAGGCATTCCGCCTGAAAAATACAGGGCGATCCTCGCTTCCGGCATGACGCAGTATCTTTATTACAATCCCGACGCCGGTAACCGCGCGGAACCCTATTACGTGCTCGTGCCGAAGCGGCCGACGGATACCGGCATTTTTCTCGACGCGACAGACGGGAAGTTTTATCGCCGCGACAACGGCAAAGAATATTTCCTCGAACTTCCCGAAACGTCCGATCTGAAGGGGCACTGGGCCGAAAAGGAATTGCGGCTGATGCTCGAGTACGGCGCAATCGACGCCGAAGGCGGCCGTGCGGCGCCCGACAAGCCGATCACGCGTGGCGAAATGATCAAGATGCTGCTGATCGCCATGAGAGGCGGATGGTTTGAACCGAGTTATTATGCTAATGAGAGGAAAGCGTCGTTTGCGGACGTGTCGGCCGGTTCGGCGTATTTCGCCTATGTGGAATATGCCGTCGACAATAGACTGATCGACCCCGCCACGGAGCGGTTCCGGCCGGACGACCCCGTCACGCGGGAAGAGCTCGCCGTGCTGATCGTGCGTGCGCTCGGATACGCCAAATTGGCGGAGTACGGCGATCTATTCCGACTGGACGTCGCCGATGCCGGCGACATCCGCCACAAGGGTCAAGTGGCGATCGCGACCGGTCTCGGCATCATGACGACGGATGAACACGGCCGGTTCCGCCCGGCCGAGACGGTGACCCGCGCCCAGGCGGCCGTCGCGTTTTACCGCTTTCTGCAAAAGCGCGCCGAGTTGCAGGACGTCGGCCCGTGGCGGTAAAATGAAGGCAAACGGACGGGGAACGGGATAGCGATTGATCGCGGAATTGCTGCAATGGATCGAATCGCTCGGCTACTGGGGCATTATGCTGGGGCTTATGATCGAAATCATCCCGAGCGAAATCGTGCTGGCGTACGGCGGCTACCTGGTCGCCCAGGGTAAAATTTCTTTCGTCGGCGCTGTCGTCTTCGGCATCATCGGCGGGACGGTCGCCCAGTGGTTCCTTTACTGGATCGGCCTCTACGGCGGCCGTCCCTTTGTGGAGAAATACGGAAAATATTTGCTCATCCGGCCGCATCATCTGGAAGTGGCGGAGCGGTGGTGCGAACGCTACGGCGCCGGCGTCATTTTCACGGGCCGGTTCGTGCCGGTCGTCCGCCACGCGATCTCCGTTCCCGCCGGCATTGCGAAAATGCCGTTCTGGCGGTTTACCGTGCTGACCGTGTTGGCGATGGTGCCGTGGTCGGTGTTTTTCATTTATCTCGGCATGAAGCTCGGCGAAAACTGGAAAAGGATCAAGGAAGAGGCGGCGCCATATGTCGGGCCGATCGTCGCGGGCGCTGTGTTGCTGGCGGCGGTGTACTTCATTTGGAAGCGGCGGCGTTCCGCGCGGCAGGGCGGCACCGAAGGCGGTGCCGGCGATGCGCCCGAGCGGCTTTTCGGCGATATCGGCGGCGAATATCGCGTGCTGAGCGGCCGCAGACTAAAGTTGGAAGACGGCGTGCGCGAATTCGACCATATCGTCGTCGGGCCGAACGGCGTGTTTCATATCGACGCAGGATCCGGACGGGAAGGCGGTCCGGCGGATTCCCGGCTGTACCGCCGCGAATACGCGCTGCGCAGACTGCTGCGCGAACACGGTATTGAGGCCGACGTCGTCGGCGTCGTCTGCGTGGGCGGACGGACGGGCGATTCTCCGGCGCACGCCGGCGGGGCGATGTTTGCGGCCGGGGGGCGCGAATCCGCCGTACGTCCGCCGTTTTTGACGGTGACCGCCGATCGGCTTGCGCAGACGATCCGTTCTCATATCGGACGCCGACCGCCGCTTTCGTCCGAGACGGTGGAGCGGATCGCCCGACTGATCGAATCGAGGTGTGAGACATGAACGTCGCGGATAAACTGGGCAAAGGTATTTCGCCGGCATCATTCGTCGAGCGGATGACGCGCAACCGGGAAGCGTTCGAAGACTGGGGCCGCCGATTCGCCTGGCCGTCCGACGACGACCGTTTCTTTTTCGAGCGGTTGCGCGGACGTCAGGATTTGCGTTGCCTGATTCTCGCCGCGGACTGGTGCGGCGACGTCGTTCGCAACGTTCCCGTCGTTTTCCGAGTGCTGGAGACGGCCGACCTTCCGACGGAAGTGTTCATTATGGAAGAACATTTGGACCTGATGGATCGGTTTTTGACGATGGGAGGCCGGTCGATTCCGGTCGTCATTTTCGCCGACGCTTCCGGCGCCGTGCTCGGCCGTTGGGGGCCGCGTCCGCAGCACGTGCAGGAAGTGATGGTCCGGTTTAAACAGGAAAACCCGGATCGCGACGCTCCGGATTATCAGGAAAAGCTGAACGAGGCGCGCAGGGAAATGGCGCGTCGCTACGGCGAGGGGACGGAATACCAGGCCGCGATTGTCCGAGAACTGCGGGAATTGATCGCGTCGTTTCGGTGAAAAGACAGGGGGATCGTGCCTTTGCTGCGTGTTGAATCGTTCGAACTCGGGCCGCTTGCAACGAATGCTTATCTGATTTGGAATCCCGATACGATGCGCGCCGTCGTCGTCGACCCCGGTATGGATCCGGGGCCGCTTCTTTCGCGGCTTGAACCGTTTCACGTCGAGGCGGTCGTGTTGACGCACGCGCATTTCGACCATATCGGCGGTGTGGAAGACGTTCGCCGTCTCAAGCGGTGTCCGGTGTACGTTCATTCTGCCGAGGCCGACTGGTTGACGGACGGTCGGCTGAACGGCTCGCTTTGGTGGCCGGAACTCGGCGGCGAAATCCGCGTGGAACCGGCGGACGGGTTTTTGGAAGACGGCCGTCGTTACGAGTGGATCGGCGAGACGTTCGAAGTGTATCATACGCCCGGCCATTCGCCGGGCGGCGTCAGCATCCGGTGCGGCAATCGGCTGTTTTGCGGCGACGTGTTGTTCCGCCGATCGGTCGGACGGACCGATCTGCCGGGCGGCGACTGGGATTCGCTTGTTCGGTCGGTGCGCGACGTGTTGTTCCGTCTGCCGGACGATGTCGTCGTCTATCCGGGGCATGGTCCTTCGACGACGATCGGCGAGGAGAAGGCCGACAATCCGTATGTGGGTGCGGGCGCATGAAAGCGATTCTGCTCGAGGAAAAGGGTGGGCCGGACGTTCTGCGCATCCGGGATGTTCCCGATCCCGTCTGCGCGGAGGACGGGCTGTTGATTCGGGTTCGAGCGACCGCCCTCAACCGCGCCGATCTTCTTCAGCGGCGCGGGTTGTATCCACCTCCGCCCGGCGTCCCGGACATTCCCGGCCTTGAGGCGGCAGGGGAAGTCGTCGACGTCGGTTCCCGTGTCGAGGAGTGGAAACCGGGCGACCGCGTCATGGCGCTTCTACCCGGCGGCGGATATGCCGAATACGTCGCTGTCGCCGCGGGTGCCGTGATGCGCGTGCCTGAAGCGATGACCTTCGAAGAGGCGGCAGCGGTACCGGAAGCATTCTTGACGGCATGGTTGAATCTGGTTGAATTGGCGAAGCTGATGCCGGGCGAGCGGGTGCTCGTTCACGCCGCTGCAAGCGGTGTAGGCGCGGCCGCCGTTCAGCTCGCGCGGGAGCTCGGTGCGCGTGTGCTCGCGACCGCGGGATCGGAAGAAAAATTGCGCGTGGTGCGCAACCTCGGCGCCGAAGCGGTGTGGAATTACCGCGATGGTTCGTTTCGCCAATGGGTTCTCGAACAGACCGAAGGACGCGGCGTCGACGTCGTGTTCGACTTGGTCGGCGGGTTGCACTGGTCGGACAATCTCGCGTCGTTGGCGCCGGACGGAAGGCTGCTTCTCATCGGCACGCTCGGCGGTTCGCGCGTGGAACGGCTGGATTTGAACGATTTTCTCATGCGGCGGCTGAAATTGTTGGCGACGACGCTGCGGTCGCGCGGCGTCGAGGAGAAGGCACGGCTGGTACGGGCGTTTGCCGATTTTGCGTCGGAGCGTCTGCGCGACGGCCGCCTTCGTCCGGTCGTTGATTCGGTGTTCGACTGGCGCGATGCGGCGGACGCCCACCGGCGCATGGAAGCGAATCTGAATATCGGCAAGATCGTGCTTCGGGTGACTTGACGTCGCGAAGCCCGTCGATCCCGGAAGGCCGGACTTTTTTCGGCCGATCGGAAACGGCGGGTCTTTCGTTTTCGCCGGCGGTTGAGCGTCGGCTTCGGCCGATGGTAAACTGTTCAGTGAAATGGGGAGGCGTCGGGAACATGCCGAAGTACCGAATGTTTGCGGCGCGCAAAAGCAAGCAGGACCAAATGAAAAACAACCTGTACGTCAAGTTCGCGCGGCTGATTTACATGGAGGCCAAACGCGGCGGTCCGAATCCGGAAGCCAACTTCCGGCTGAAAACTGCGATCGCCAACGCGAGGGCCGCGCAGATGCCGAATGAAAACATCGAACGCGCGATCCGGAAAGCGACCGGCGACACCGGTGCCGAACATTACGAGGAAGTGGTGTACGAGGGCTATGCTCCCGGAGGAATCGCCGTCATGGTGCGGTGTTTGACCGACAACCGCAACCGGACGGCGGCGGAAGTGCGCGCCGTTTTCAACCGACGCGGCGGACATCTCGGCGAAACCGGCTGCGTCGCTTACCTGTTCGACGAAAAGGGCGTGCTGTTCTTGGAAAAAAAAACAAACCAAGGACTCAGCGAAGATGATTTGACGCTTTTGGCGCTGGAGTGCGGGGCGGAAGACGTCCGGACGTACGAAGACGGTTACGAGATCGTGACCGATCCGCGCGATTTTCAGCGCGTCAAGACCGAACTTGAAGCGCGCGGTTTGTCGTTTTCGCTCGCCGCCGTTCGGTGGGTGCCGAAAAGTTGGGTCGAAGTGCCGCAGGAGGCCGCAGACAGGCTTGAAGAAATGGTGGAAGCGTTCGAAGCGCTCGACGACGTGCAAGACGTATTTCATAATGCTATAATAAACCGGACGGCTACGGAAGGGTGAAGACGTGATCGATCGGGTTGCAGCGATCTGGAGTCGGATGGAGCGCCGCCTCCCTGCGCTGACACCGGCCCGGGTTCGGGACGAGGCGTTGGACGAGGAAATTGCGGCACTGATGTTCGAGGGCGCGGCCGTGCGCGACCGCGCTTTCGCCGAGGCGCTCAAGGCGGGGCTTCATTTATGGAACGAAAGTTTGGAGAAATCGCACGCGCTCGCCCAGCGGGTGGAAAACACGACTGGAAGCTATTGGCATGCTATCATGCACCGGATGGAACCGGATTATGAAAATGCGGCCTATTGGTTTCGCCGTGTCGGCGATCATCCGGTTTTCGATCGGCTTGCCGAGCGGATCGCACGCTATGCGGAAGAAGGTCGGGGCCGCGAAATCGCCGACGCCGCGCTCCGGCGCGAGTGGGACGCGTTCGCGTCGTCGGGAAAATGGGACCCGTTCCGGTTTCTCCGGTTGGTCAGAATCCAGGAGACGCAAGCGAAGGACGGCGTCGCGGCCGGCTTGTTGACGGAGTTGCAGGCGCTGGAAATGCGGCTGTTGCTGGCGTATACGCATGAACGGGCGATCGGCGGCGGGGGCGGTCCGTTTGCGACGATTTGACGGCGTGTCGGAAGGCGCGGTGCCGTTCGGTCCTGTCGGATTGATGTACCGCATGTACCGATACATTTTGCCCGGTGTGCGGAAGGAACTGGCGTTTTGGCGCAAGGCCGCCGACCGCATTCCGGACCCCGAGCTGCGCCGCCAGGCGATCGCCAGCATGACGTCCAAGCGGTTCCATTGCCAGGGCGGGGCCGTCTATGCGGCGGTGCGGCCTGAGGCGCGAGACGCGCTTGTACGGCTGATCGTCGCGTTTCAGACGATCAGCGATTATCTCGACAATCTGTGCGACCGCAGCACGTCGAGCGATGCCGGCGATTTTCGGCTGTTGCACCGGGCGATGTTGGATGCCGTCGATCCGGAATCGAGAACAGATGAAGTGAATTATTACGCTTTGCGGCGTGAGCGCGACGACGGCGGTTATTTGCGGGCGCTTGTCGAAGCATGCAGAAGCGTGATCGCGGCGTTGCCGTCGTTTGAGGCGGTCCGCCCGGTCGTCCGCGAATGGGTCGGCCTGTATGCGGATCTGCAGGTGTACAAGCATCTCGTTCCGGACCGCCGCGAGGAACAATTGCTGAAATGGTGGGACGTCCATCGCCGGTCGTATCCGGCGCTGCGCTGGAACGAGTTCGCCGCGGCGACTGGTTCGACGATCGGCGTGTTTCACCTGTTTGCGGCCGCCGCCGATCCGCGGCTTTCTCCCGAACGGGTAGAGGCGATCCGCGACGCCTATTTTCCGTACATCTGCGCGCTGCACATTTTGCTCGACTATCTGATCGACCAGGAAGAGGACAGACGCGGCGGCGATCTGAATTTTTGCAGCTATTATCGAAACGCGGAGGAGGCGGCAGATCGGATCGGCTTGATCGAGTCGGAGGCGCGAAGGCGCGCGCGGCGGTTGCCGGACGCCGCTTTTCACGAGATGATCGTCGACGGGCTGCTTGCGCTTTACTTGACCGATCCGAAGGCGGACGCCCAAGCCGACGTGCGGGAAGTGCGCCGTCGGCTTTTGCGCGGCCGATCGTGGGCGGGGCGCCTGTTTTGGTTCAATTGTCGGTGGATCCGGGGGAAAAACGCCTGGAGACCGCTTGTTTGACGGGAGGAGGAAGAAGGCGGATGTCGGCGGTTCGTTCGATTGCGGTGTTGACCAGCGGCGGCGATTCGCAGGGGATGAACGCCGCCGTGCGGGCGGTCGTCCGCAGCGCAGTATATTACGGCATTGAAGTTTATGGAATTCAGCGCGGGTTTTTGGGGCTTCTCAACGAAGACATCCGGCCGATGGACCTGCGCAGCGTCGGGGATATTATTCAAAGAGGCGGTACGATTTTGCAGACGGCGCGCTGCAAGGAATTCATGACGCCGGAAGGCCAAAAACGCGGGGCGGACGTCTTGCGCCGGCACGGCATCGATGGGTTGATCGTCATCGGCGGCGACGGTTCTTATCGAGGCGCGCTCGCGCTCAGCCGGCTCGGCGTGCGCACGATGGGCCTTCCCGGTACGATCGACAACGACATCGCGTTCACCGATTTCACGATCGGGTTCGATACGGCGGTCAGCATCGTCGTCGACGCGATCAACAAGCTGCGCGATACGATGACGTCGCACGAGCGGTCGTCGGTCGTCGAGGTGATGGGCCGCCATTGCGGCGACATCGCGCTGTACGCGGGCGTCGCCAGCGGGGCCGAAGCGATTCTCGTGCCGGAAGTGCCGTTCGACCTCGCGGAAGTCGCGCGGCGGATGAAGGAGAATTTCGCCAAAGGCAAACGGCACAGCATCATCGTCGTCGCGGAAGGCGTCGGGCGCGGCGAGGAAATCGCGCGGCGTCTGTTCGAACTTAACGGCATCGAATCGCGCGTGACGGTGCTCGGCCATATCCAGCGCGGCGGGACGCCGACGCACAACGACCGGATTTTGGCCAGCCGGCTCGGCGATTTCGCCGTCCGCCGCCTCATGGAGGGCGATTCCGGCAAGGCGTGCGGCGTTGTAAAAGGCGAACTGGTGGCGACGGACATCGAAACGGTCGTTTCGACGCGCAAGCCGTTCAACATGGAGCTGTACGAGCTGGCGATGCGGCTGTCGCAGTGATCCGCCGGCGCAAGGACCCGTCTGCGCGGCGACGGTCGCCGCTTGCGGACGGCGTAAAAGGAGGAAGCCGCGATGCTGCTTTATCGGTTAAGCGCGGACGTATCCGGTAAAACAGTCCAGGTCGTCGTAGCGGCGGAAAACGACGCCCAGGCGTTCGAACGCGCCGAAGTGTTGCTGGACAAACAACTGATCATGCCGTCGATGCGCGGGCCGTTGGCGCTCGTGGAAAAAAAACCGCTCGTCGCCGGCGCCGGTTTTGTGATCGAAGCGGCGGATCGCTGACCGGTGGGACGGATTTTAAAATAGAAGGGGATATAACGAATTGAAGACGTTTCAGGAAATGGGGCTTGAACTCGATCTGTTGCGGGCGATCGCGGAAATGGGGTTCGAAGAGGCGACGCCCATTCAGGAAAAAACGATCCCGATCGCATTGGAGGGCCGCGACCTGATCGGCCAGGCGCAGACGGGGACGGGTAAGACGGCGGCGTTCGGCGTGCCGCTTGTCAGCCGCATATCGCCCGACGAAGACCGGATTGCGGCGCTCATTCTTTGTCCGACGCGCGAGCTGGCCATCCAGGTCGCGGAGGAAATTTCGAAACTGGGTCGATTCAAGGGCGTCCGCACGCTGCCGATTTACGGCGGTCAGGACATCGAAAAGCAGATCCGGGCGTTGCGCAAGAAACCGCAGATTATCGTCGGTACGCCCGGCCGGTTGCTCGACCATATCGAACGCGGGACGATCCGGCTCGACCACGTGCGCATGGTGGTGCTCGACGAAGCGGACGAGATGCTCGACATGGGTTTTCTCGACGACATTACGGCGATTTTGGAGCGGGTGCCGGAAGAGCGGCAGACGATGCTGTTTTCCGCGACGATTCCGCCGAATATCCAGAAGCTGGCACAACGGTTTCTGAAAGACCCGGAGACGATCTCGGTTGTACCGAAGCAAATCAGCGCGCCTTCGATCGCCCAATATTACATCGAGCTGCATGAACGGCAAAAGTTCGAGGCGCTCTGTCGGCTGCTCGATATGGAATGCCCGGAGCTGGCGATCGTGTTCGGCCGGACGAAACGGCGTGTCGACGAGCTGTCCGAGGCGCTTCAGAAGCGGGGATACGCCGCCGAGGGGCTGCACGGCGACATGTCGCAGCACATGCGCGACACGGTGATGCGCAAGTTTCGCGAAGGCGGCATCGACGTGCTCGTCGCCACCGACGTCGCCGCGCGCGGTCTCGACGTATCCGGCGTCACGCACGTCATCAATTTCGATCTGCCGCAGGACCCGGAAAGTTATGTCCACCGCATCGGCCGTACCGGCCGCGCCGGTCGCGAAGGGACGGCGTGGACGTTCGTGACGCCGCGGGAAATCGACCATTTGCGGCTGATCGAGCGGATCACGCGCCACCGAATCATCCGAAAGCCGATGCCGAGTCTTGCGGCCGCGCTCGAAGGCAAACAGAAGGCGATCGCTGAGCGCATCCTGGAAACAATCGAGTCCGACGACGCCCAGCCGTTCAAGGGGATGGCGATCCAGCTGCTTGAACAGTACGACTCCGTCTCTTTGCTCGCTGCGGCCATGAAACTGATCGCCGGCGAAAAGAAAGAAGTCGAAATCGAGCTCACGCCGGAGGAACCGGTCCGCACGCGCAAGCGTCGGGAAGCCGGATCTTCCGGCTCCGCAGAGGGCAAAGCGCGCGGCAGATCGGATTCGCGCCGCGGCAAAGCGGAGCCGCGCGGCAAGGCCGACGCCGGGCAGCAGGCGGAATCCGCCGGCCGGCGACGGAATCGGCACGGCGCGACGTTAGAGCGGGGCGAAAGCTGAGCGTCCGTCGTCGGGCCATAAGGGGGAATCGTCGTGGAGATGCGCGGTTGGATGGGCGGTTTGTATCGGATTTCGGAATGGATCATGCGGCTGTCCGTGACCAACGTGTTGTGGATTCTCGTTTCGCTGCCGTTTTTCTTTCTGCTCTGGATGGCCGTCGCGGCGACCGGGGCCGGCGTTCAAGGAGCCGCCGGAGCGGACGCGGCCGCACAGGCTGCGGCGGGTATGCTCGTGTTCGCCTTGCTTAGCATGCCGCTCTTCTTTTTCCCGGGGACGGCGGCGATGTTCTCGGTCGTCCGCAAATGGGTGATGGGCGAGGAAGACGTGCCGATCGTGCGCACGTTTTTCCGCGCCTATCGCGAAAATTTCCGGATGAGCGCGCTCGGCGGCCTCGTGTTCGTCGCCGCTTCGTATGTGCTTTATATCGATTATCAATTTTATGTCGTTCAGTCCAAAAGCGTGTTCGGCGTTCTGTTTCTGGCGTTTATCGTGTTGTTCAGTGCGGCGCTGTTCAATTTTTTCTCGCTGCTTTCGCATCTTCACCTGACGTTTTGGCAGCTGTTGAAAAATACGGCTTTGATCACGATCGGGGCGCCGCTTCACTCGCTTTCGGTCGCAATTTCCAACGGCGCGCTGATCTGGATCAGTTTTCGGTTTACCTTTCTCATTCCGTTTTTTGTAGGAAGTCTAATGGCTTTGAATAGTTTTTATCAATTCTACAGATTGTTTAATAAAATGAAAGAAAAACAAGAGAAGTGGAAAAATGAAAAAGAAGAATCCTCTTCCTCTTAAACGCCGGGTGCGCCTTTGTCCGCTCGATCGGCGACATCGGTTCATCGCCTTCAGGTGATGCGCCGAAGACAGGCGCACAACCTCCGCCGGCAACCGGGGCGGTGTTTCATCAGCATCCGTTGCGCCGTCTCCAACAGGCCCTCTTGCCGCCCTCGTTTCAGCCCTTGCTTCATTCCTTGCTCGATTCCTTTTCAGTTCCAGCGTATAAAACTGGAATCGCAACACCTTCAGAAACGAAAAACACGATCGTCAATCGGTCCGGCTCCCGCCGTACCTCCTCGTATCCGAATACCGCCATCGGCAAAATCCGCCGTCGGTACCGCTCGAGCAATCGTGCATAATAGAGGAACATCCGCTCGTGAAACTTGTTCTACTGCTGTTACTGGCGTCGGGTCCCCACAGTTCGTCGGACAGAAACCGGACGTGGGAAAAATCGATCCGGCGCGCCGCTGCGGGAAAAACAGCATCATGATTATAGCTACAAAAAACGAAAAAACACCGTTCGACGGCGCGAAAATGCTGTATGCGCCGAACCCGGCGCACCGATGGCCTTCGCGCGATCGAACGGTGCTTCCGTTCTCTCAGTTTTGGTAACATTTTATTAAAACAGAAGATCGATGTCAAGCCTGACGGTTCGCGTATTTCCGCATGTCGACGGCGACCGCGAACACGATGATCAGACCTTTCAGAATGAGCTGCCAGTACGGGTTGACGCCGATGAAGGTCAGGCCGTAGTTGATCACGCCGAAAATGAGTACGCCCGCCAGCACGCCGGGCACCGTGCCGATGCCGCCGGACGTCGAGACTCCGCCGACGACGCAGGCCGCGATCGCATCGAGTTCGTACATGTTGCCGTAATTGTTGGTGGCGCCGCCCGTCCGCGCCGCTTCCAGCACGCCGCCCAGGCCGTACAGCGCGCCGGCGATGGCGTAAATCGCCAGAAGGTTGGCGCCGACGCGGATGCCGGATACGCGCGCCGCCTGCGGATTGCCGCCGATCGCGTACATGTTTTTGCCGAGCCGCGTTTTGTTGAACACGACCCAGACGAGCGCCGACACCGCCACGGCCGTCACGACGAGGTACGGGATCGAATACGGGCCTACGGCGAACGATCCGGTGCCGAGCGCCGTGAAATCGTCGCGCAGACCGCCGATCGGCTGTGAGTCGTTCGGTTCCATGTCGAAATAGATCGAATTGGCGCCGTACACCGCGACCATCGTGCCCAGCGTGGCGATAAACGGCGGCACGCGGAACCGCGCGACGATCCAGCCGTTCAACAGACCGACGAGCAGCCCGGCCGCGACGGCGATCGCCACCGGCAGCCAGACCGGCAGTTGCGGCAGATCGGGGAAAAACCGGCGCGGATAGTCCTCGGCCTGCAGCATCGACGCCGACAGCACGGCGGTCAATCCGACGACGCGGCCGGCCGACAGGTCGACGCCTCCGGATATGAGGACGAACGCGGCGCCGAGCGCGATGATGGCGCGCGTCGAATTTTGCAGCAGCAAATCGCGCAACGTCGTCAGCGACAGAAAATGCGGATCGTAGGCGGCGATCGCCGCGACAAGCGCAAACAACACGATGTAGATGGCGTATTCAGAAACGAAGTCTTGAACGTTCCGTATCCGATTCATCGGAATCCCTCCGGTGCAAAAGGGCGCGGGCCGTATTTTTTCAAGACTGTCGGGCGGCTTCAGTCGGAAAATTGCGTCGCCAGCCGCATAATCGCTTCCTCTGTCGCCGTCCGACCGTCGAGGATGCCGGTGACGCGGCCGTCGCACATCACCATGATCCGGTCCGCCATGCCGAGCAGCTCCGGCATTTCCGAGGAAATCATGATGACGGCCTTGCCTTGTCGGGCAAGTTCGACGATCAGCGAATAGATTTCGTATTTGGCGCCGACGTCGATGCCGCGCGTCGGCTCGTCGAGCAGCAAAATATCGGGCTCGGTCAGCAGCCAGCGGGCAAGCAATACTTTCTGCTGGTTGCCGCCGGAAAGATCGCGGATTTTGGTTCGCAGGGAAGGCGTCTTGACGCGCAGCGTTTCGATCAGCGTTCCCACTGCTTTTCGCCCGGTTTTTTCATCAAGCCAGACGCCGGCGCGTTCAAAACGGGACAAGCAGCTGATCCAAGTATTATCGAATACAGACAGCATCGGAAAAATGCCGGTCGCGCGCCGTTCTTCGGTGAGCAGCGCCATTTTCAGGAGTTTGGCGTCGGCCGGAGAACGAATGTGAACCGCTTGTCCCCGGATGCGGATGGTGCCGGAAGCCAGCGGGCGCAATCCGAACAACGCCTCGACCAACTCGGTGCGCCGCGAGCCGACGAGACCGCCAATGCCGAGAATTTCGCCGCGCCTGAGCGTAAACGATACGTTGCGGAACGACTTGCGGTCGGCGGCGGTGAGGCCTTCGACTTCCAGAACGATTTCACCCGGCTGATTGTCTCGCTTTGGAAAACGTTGGCTGAGTTCGCGGCCGACCATGCGCGAAATGATCAGATCGGTGGTCAGTTCGGACGCCGGCCACGTGCCGACGAGCCGCCCGTCGCGTAAAATCGTTACTTCGTCGGCGATTTGCAAAATTTCATCCATTTTATGGGAAATATACAAAATGGACGTGCCGTTTCGCTTCAGGTCGCGGATGATCCGGAACAGGTGAGCGGTTTCGTTTTCCGTCAGCGACGACGTCGGCTCGTCCATGACGATGATGCGGGCGTCGTACGAGACCGCCTTGGCGATTTCCATCAGTTGTGTTTTGGAGACCGACAGCGAGCCGGCCGGCGCGTCCGGATCGAGGTCGATGCCGAGCCGCTCCAAGAGCTGTACCGTTTCCCAGCGCATGCGCTTGTGGTCGACGAAGGAGAGCGGGCCGAGGCGACGGACGGGGAAACGGCCCAGCCAGATGTTTTCCATGACGCTGCGGTGCGGAACCGGAAGCAATTCCTGATGGATCATGGAAATGCCGAGCCGGAGCGCGTCGCGAGAATCGCGGATGTGAACGGGCCGGCCGTCGATCCGGATTTCGCCGGCGTCCGGCCGGTAAAGGCCGAACAGGCATTTCATCAGCGTCGATTTGCCCGCGCCGTTTTCGCCCATCAAGGCGTGGACGGTACCCGGGCGCACGCGGAGGCTGACGTCGTCAAGCGCTTGCACGCCGGGGAACGATTTTGAAATGTGGTTCATTTCAAGTCGAAATTCAAACTTCCGCATTGAATTCCACAGCCCCCCTCCGTCGACGCGAAAACGGCGGGGGAGCGAAGGCGAATCGATCGGGAACGCCCCCTCGCGCCTTCGCTCCGCGGCGCCGTGCGTCGGGATAGCGCGCTCCGGCGAGTTTACCGCGCGTCGTTCATGTTTTCTTTTGTAATTTTCTTGTACGGAATCCAGACATATTTGTCGTCGACGATGTCGTAGCCGGTGTTGTTTTTGTCCGGTTTCAGCCCTTTGGCCAGGGCGACCGCGAGGTTGAGCGTCGCCGCGCCTTGGTTTTTGGCGTCGTTCAGCACTGTGCCGAGCAGGGTACCTTCTTCAAGCGCTTTCAGTGCGGGCGCGGTGGCGTCGACGCCGACGACCGGCATGAACTTGCCGTCCTTGAAGTAACCGGCGGCTTTCAGCGCTTCGATCGCGCCGAGCGCCATGTCGTCGTTGTTGGCGATGACCGCCTCGATCTTGTCGCCGTGGGCGGCGAGAAACGCGGCCATTTTTTCCTGCCCCTTGACGCGGTCCCACATCGCGGTGTCTTCCGCGAGCTTCTGCACTTTGATGCCGGCGTCCTCGAGCGCTTTGACGGAAAATTTTGTGCGCAGTTCGGCGTCTTGATGGCCGGGTTCACCTTTCAGCATGACGTATTGCAGGACGCCGTCCTTGTTTTTGTCGGCTTCAGGATGGCTCTTCCAGTAATCGGCGAGAAGTTGACCGGAAATTGTACCTGATTCTTCTGCTTTCGCCCCTACATAGTAAACTTTATCCCACTTTTTCATATCGTCGGGCAAAGGTTCGCGGTTGAAAAAGACGACGGGAATGCCGGCTTTTTTCGCCTTGTCGATGATGACGCCGGCGGCCGAGCGGTCGACCGGGTTAATCGCCAGCGCCGCGACTTTCTTTGAAATGAACAGGTCGACTTTGTCGTTTTGCGTCGGCTGCGAGTTCTGGCTGTCGACGATGTCGACTTTCGCTTTGCCTTCTGCCGCCTGTGCGATCGCGTTGCGCACCCCGGTCATGAACGTGTCGTCGAACTTGTAGATGGCGACACCGATCGTCGGCAGCGAGCCATCGGACGACGAGCCGGACGAGCCGCCGCTTTTGCCGGCGCAGCCTGCCGCCGTAGCCGTCAGCAGGGCGGAAGCCGCGAGCAGAGCGGCGATGCGGATTTTGAACGGTTTCATGCGGATCAGGGACCTCCCTCGAACGGATGATTCGGATTACGGTTCCCATTATCCGCGGCGCGCCGGCGTTTGCGAATCGAAAATTTTCACGGAAAGTATCGATTTTTTCATGAAATCGCGTCTGCTGTGCGTCGTCTCACGCTATTTAATAAAAGGAAATAGGAGTTTTTGGTGTTCTGGACTGAACATGTTTTCCGTCTCGACCAGATACAGATCCACGGCGACGGACGGCGTCACCGCTCGGCCGCGCATCGCCAGCGCCGCTTGCCGGACGGCCAGATATCCCATGCCGAATGGCGAATAGACGATCGTCGCTCCGACGACGCCTTCCTGCAGCAGTTCGAGTAATTCCGGCGAACTGTCGAACGCGACGATCGCGACGCGCCCGGCGAGCGCGGCGTCGCGTACGCACGCCGCCGCCGCGACCGCCCGGTCGGCGTCGAACACGACGATGCCGTCGATGTTTTTCAAGGGCGGGCATGCCGGACGGGGAGCGCCGTCATCCGAAAACCGCAAGGGAAAAGTTTCGATTCCGGAAAGTGGAGCGGCCGCATCGGCGAATCCGGACAACCGGTCGAGTTCGTTTCGCGACGGTGAACGAGGCATGACGATGCCGACGCGACCGCGCCTTCCGATCCGTTCCGCCAGCCATTCTCCCGCCATCCGGCCGGCTTTGACGTGATCCGGACCGATAAACGACTGAATGAGCGGCGAGTCGACCGGCGAGTCGACAGCGAATACGGGAACGGAGCGGCCCGTCGATCCGCCAAGGGCGGCGGCGACAGTCGCCTCTTCGATCGGCGCCACCAACAGGGCATCGGCGCCGGAGGCGAGGGCCGAGCGGATCAGGGCGGCTTGGCCGGCGGCTTCCGCTTCGTCTTCCGGCGCTTGGAACGACAGCCGGACGCCGTATTCGCGCGCGGCGATTCGGGCGCCGTCGCGAACGGCTCCCCAGAAGTCGCCGTACTGGGATTTGGCGATCAGAACGATTTCTGCGGCGTTGCCGGTTTTCGGCCGGGCGGCGGGAATGCCGCCGCAGGCGGCGGCTAGGGACAGCGCTGCGCATGCAGACAGGATCAGAGCCGTGCGCAGGAGGAAAAACGACTGCCGCCGCAGAATCGGCCGCCAAAGCAGCGCGTCGCTCGGACGGATTCGGCGTGTCACGTCTTATCCCCCGCTTTCGCCTCGTCGAGTATCGGCAGCCGGATGCGCACGACGGTTCCCTCGTCGGGTTCGCTGTCGATTTCGACGCCGTAAGGTTCGCCGAACAGAAGCCGGATGCGTTCGTGCACGTTTTTGAGGCCGACGCCGGTGCCGTTGGCGCCCGTCGCGGCTCCCGAAAGGAGGCCGGACACTTTTTCCCGGCTCATGCCGACGCCGTTGTCGCGCACCTCAAACAGCAACCGGCCGTCGTCGGGCCGGGCGACGACTTCGATTTTGCCGGGATCGACCATCGGCTCGATGCCGTGCTGGACGGCGTTTTCGACGATCGGCTGCAGGATCAGCTTCGGCGTCCACAGGTCGAGGACTGACGGGTCGGCGGCGATTTCGAAGGCAAACTTGTTTTTGTACCGGATGCTCTGGATCGTTAGGTAATGGCGGACGTGTTCGAGCTCGTCGCGGACCGGGATGACTGTCTTGCCTTGGCTCAGGCTGATGCGGAACAGGCGCGACAGCGACGTGATCGTCGTGACAGCGGCCTCCTTGTTGCCGCTTTCGACGAGCCGAACGACGGCGTTGAGCGCGTTGTACAAAAAGTGCGGATTGATCTGGGCCTGCAGAACCTCAAATTCGCGCTTTCGCTTTTCCTCTTGCTCCCGAATGATCTGTTCCATCAGTTCGCGGATCCTGCTCACCATCAGGTTGAACCGGCGCGACAGCCGGCCGACTTCGCCGCCTGCGCGGATGTCGAGCCAGATGTCGAAATCACCTTTTTCCACGCGCGCCATCGACCGCTCGAGCCGTTTGAGCGGCTGGACGATTTTGGCCGACAGGTAGGCGGAGACCGGCAGGACCAGCAGCATGACGGCGGCGAACAATACGGACAGAAACGCGCCGAATTCGCGCTTGGTCGTGACGAGCTCGTCCATGTACGAAACGCCGACGACCCGCCAGCCGATGTTCGGCACCGTCCGCACGGTGATCAGCCGGCGGTCGCCGCCGGACTCGTCGATGTAACTGCCGTGATAGAGTGCAAACGCGCGTTCTACTGAACTTTCGCGTTTCAGGCCGTTGTTGATCAGCTGCAGTTCCGGATGATAAACGAGGTTGCCCGCCGAGTCGGTGACGTAGACGTAGCCTTTTTCGCCGAGCCGGACCTGCTGACAGAGCGCGTCGATCGTGCGGAAATTGAAATCGACCAGCAAAACGCCGGCGACGATGCGTCCGTTTCGTTCGACCGTCACGTTCCGGCTCATCGATACGACCCATTTGTATTCGCCTTTGTAAAGATTTTGGATGTGCGGCGGCGAAAAAAACATATACGGCGGATGTTCGACGGCCGATCGAAACCATTTCTGCTCGGTCAGCCGCGTGTTGGCGCGAAGCGGAGCGGCGGGCACGACGACGGCCGCCCGGCCGTCGAGCGTAAACAGGGCGAGCGAAACGACGTCTTCCCGCGTGTCTAGAATGGTGCCGAGACGGCTCGCCAGTTCGGCGTCCGGCAGGTCTTTGCCGCGCCGCAACATGTCGTCGGCGGCTTCGAACAGGTCGTTCATGTCGCGAAGGTAGGAAGTGAGATTGAACAACACCTGTTCGACGATCTGCTCGTTGTGCAACTTGGCGTTATGTTCCGCCGACTGCGCGAACCGGTCGTAGACGATGAAGCCGACGGCGAAGACGACGGATAAGCAGACGAGCGAAAACGATGCCGTAATCGCAAACTGGATGCCGGCTGGCCGCCTGACGACTGCCGGGAGCCGCCCTTTCCGCACGGCCGTTCATCCTCCTCTTGTCCGATGGCGGTATTCTTTCGGCGAAAGGCCGACCGCTTTCTTAAAGCAGAAGCTGAAATAGTTCGGATCGGCATACCCGACCCGTTCGGCGATCTCGAACGTTTTTAAGTCGGTCGAACGCAGCAGCTCTTTGGCGGCTTCCATGCGGACGCCGAGCACGTATTGTCCGAACGTCATGCCGGTTTCGCGCTTGAAGAGGCTGCAGAAATAGCCCGCGCTGACGTGCAGGTGCGCGCAGATGCCGCGGACGGAGAGTTCGCTGTCGGCGTAATGGCGCAGGACGTACGCTTTGGCTTCCGCGACGATCGAGGGACCCGCATTGGCGCGCGTTTCGGAGATACGGCGCCGGATGTCGGACGAGACGGCGAGCAGCCATCCGCGCGCCTGGCGGCCGTCTTTGAAACGGAGCCATTCCGCTGAGCGGACGGCGTCGCATTCGGCCCACACCTCGGCGGCGACGCCCGCGTCGCGGGCGACGCGCAGCAGCACTGCCGCCATTTCGGTCAGGTAGACGAGGCTTTCGGGCGATGAGATCGGGCGGTCGACCAGGTCGGCGGTCAGGTCTTCGATCAGTCCGCGCAGTTCGTCGTCGGTGCCGACTTTGAGGCAGCGAACGAGCGCGCGTTCCTTCAGTTCGTCCAGCCGGAGCGACGATCCGGCGGGGACGCGTTCGACGTCGCGGATGCCGACGACGCGGATGTCGCCGAGCGCGGGGCGATAATCGAGTGCGCGCAAAGCGTCGCGGTAAGAACGGCCGATGTCGGCCGGCGAACCGACGATGGAACCGACGGCGGCGGTGACGGCAAGTTTTAAATATTTTTCGACGCAATATTGGATTTCTTCCAGAACCGCGCAGACGTTTTCGTACATGTCCTCGCGGTCGAACGGCCGGCCGGTACCGGAACGGAACGCGGAGGCGTCCCCGCCGGTTTCGCCGTTGTCGGCCGGTTTTCCGACCGCAAGCCAGACGATGTCGCCGTCGTGGAGAAACACGTGGCCGAACCGTTCGCGGTCGACGATTTCCTCCGCGATGTTGAACACTGCGAACCTGCGCAGTTCGGGATTGGCGTCGCGAAGCGAAGAAAGCGGCCGGATTTCGGACGCGTTTTCGCCCGAACGCTCCTTCGCCTCGCTGTCGGCGTCCGGACGGTCGTCCGCGTCCGTCGGATCGGGTTCGATGACGGCGACGGCGAACGCGTCGGCGTCGAGGCGAATGCCGTAGGCCTCGGCTTTCTCGCGGATTTCGCGTTCACTCAGCTTGCCGGAAACGAGTGCGCCGAAAAACGCTTCGCGCAACACCGGCAGGCTTTTGCGGTAATGGTCGAGCAGGGCGGCGACGTTTTCCCGCTGGGCGATTTCGGCGTCGAGGTCGTGCTTGACTTTGAGAAGCGCGTCCGTAAGCTCACGTACGGAAAACGGTTTCAGAACATAGTCTTCGATGCGCAGCCGGACGGCCCGCCGTGCGTATTGAAATTCGTCGTACCCCGTCAAAATAACAATCTTGACGTAGGGGCGGGTTTTTCTCAACCATTCCGCAAGCTCCAGACCGTCCATAAACGGCATGCGGATATCGGTGACGACGAGGTCCGGCACTTCTCGTTCGATCCATTCGACGGCTTCCCGGCCGTTTTCGGCGACACCGACGAGGTCGAATCCGTAGGTGCGCCAGTCGATCTCTCTCGCGACGCCTTCGCGGACGTCGGCTTCGTCGTCGACGAGCAACAGTTTGTACACGGCGATCCCTCCCGACGTCGGTCGCTGGTGAAGACAGACGACACAAATAAACATAACATGAAGCGCTTTCGCCGCAAACTGTAAAATTCTTTCTTTTTACGGCAGGGAGGCGGTTGCGGATCCCGGAAAGAGCGTGTAAAGTTTAAGTAGGGGATGCCCTTGGCAGGATTTTCGGGGGCGGAAAGCGAAGAGACCTCACATCCCAAATCCCAAAAAGGAAGCCGC
>MOXJ01000013.1 GCA_002507565.1 Candidatus Reconcilbacillus cellulovorans | reverse complement strand
CTCATTAAGTTCTATCCAAGGGCGCTTCGGGTGTCGAAGATGAAATCATGCGAAAACGCGAGAAAAACGAAGAAAACATTAATTTATTGAGGGAGGATTGTAACATGCCT
This sequence comes from Candidatus Reconcilbacillus cellulovorans, assembly GCA_002507565.1. Taxonomy (GTDB): domain Bacteria; phylum Bacillota; class Bacilli; order Paenibacillales; family Reconciliibacillaceae; genus Reconciliibacillus; species Reconciliibacillus cellulovorans. The sequence goes on along the minus strand of MOXJ01000013.1, from coordinate 62,884 downwards.
TGTGTGGTTTTTTGTTTGGATCGTACCTTGAAGGGATTGAAACGTTGTCGTAATGCTGCTGCCGGATGAAGTGTGGGGAGGTTTGGATCGTACCTTGAAGGGATTGAAACCTTCTTGGAATAGATTTGAAATACAGTTACGAGATGAACGTTTGGATCGTACCTTGAAGGGATTGAAACATTTTTTAGAGGTTTTTGATAGAATACTTTTAGGGCGTTTGGATCGTACCTTGAAGGGATTGAAACTCTTTCGCTCAACAAAGCGCGATTTCGCGATTTTATGTTTGGATCGTACCTTGAAGGGATTGAAACAATACCCAGCCGCCAAATCACTTGAAAGGAGTAGCCAGTTTGGATCGTACCTTGAAGGGATTGAAACCCGAGCAGAAAACGCCGCCGGTCGGTGAGGGCGGATGACGGTTTGGATCGTACCTTGAAGGGATTGAAACACGGGTCTGAGTGATTTTGTCCTTCACAGCCATGAGGGTTTGGATCGTACCTTGAAGGGATTGAAACATGGGCGACCGGAGACTCGCTCTTGGAAGTGATCCTCAGTTTGGATCGTACCTTGAAGGGATTGAAACTCGCGGAGGGATACCACACGATCCGAGTGTGGTATCCGGTTTGGATCGTACCTTGAAGGGATTGAAACACTTCCTGAGACCAATATATTGGACTATCGCCAAAAACGTTTGGATCGTACCTTGAAGGGATTGAAACACGACTCTTTGCTCAAGTACGAAAGGTTTGAAAACGGTTTGGATCGTACCTTGAAGGGATTGAAACCAATATAGGGCTGACAACAGAGTTTCGTCTATATCCGGTTTGGATCGTACCTTGAAGGGATTGAAACTCGTCTCTGTTTCCGATGCTGTACCCTTGACCCTGCGTTTGGATCGTACCTTGAAGGGATTGAAACGGCAGTCGGAGATCGCGGAGAAGGCTGTTAGGGAAGTGTTTGGATCGTACCTTGAAGGGATTGAAACAAGGTGGTTTCGTATGACGGCGAACAGGACGTGTATCTGGTTTGGATCGTACCTTGAAGGGATTGAAACTGGGGACCGGGTCTCCGTCCGGTCCCCAAAGGTTCCCCCATGTTTGGATCGTACCTTGAAGGGATTGAAACACAATTCATCGAAATTCTCTAGTACTCCGCCCATTGTTTGGATCGTACCTTGAAGGGATTGAAACCAAAACTCGAGTGCTTCGGCAGGCGTAAACCTGCCAAAGTTTGGATCGTACCTTGAAGGGATTGAAACGAGCTCGTAGAACGAAAAACCATCAATAAGGGAGGCGTTTGGATCGTACCTTGAAGGGATTGAAACTGAGCTCGAGGCTGTTTTGGCTGATTTTGTAAGGCATGTTTGGATCGTACCTTGAAGGGATTGAAACTACGGCGCGGGGGGCGGATACGGTGGTAGCGGCGATGTTTGGATCGTACCTTGAAGGGATTGAAACTCTGCGGCGTCCATCATCGCAATGGCGGGCGACGAAGTTTGGATCGTACCTTGAAGGGATTGAAACAGGCGATTGAGAGTGTGGTCGAACGGCTGCCGGAAGTTTGGATCGTACCTTGAAGGGATTGAAACAGCTTTCAGGATTGCGTCGCGAGTCAGAAATTTGCTCGTTTGGATCGTACCTTGAAGGGATTGAAACTCAAGCTTTTGCGACCTTAAAAAATGGACGATTTGATTGTTTGGATCGTACCTTGAAGGGATTGAAACTTGTTAAAATGATTATCAAACAGGTTCAGAGTCGCGTTTGGATCGTACCTTGAAGGGATTGAAACCGAGCTGGAGAATGCTGTGTGGTGGCACGCCCGCGGCGTTTGGATCGTACCTTGAAGGGATTGAAACGAGGTTGATAGCGGCGATTATATCCTCATTCCAATCTGTTTGGATCGTACCTTGAAGGGATTGAAACAGGCGTTCAGGCGGAGGTTGAAATTCAAATGAGCGTGGTTTGGATCGTACCTTGAAGGGATTGAAACAAAGTGCGTCGATGGCAAGCCGCCAGATCGGTTGTTTGTTTGGATCGTACCTTGAAGGGATTGAAACTATACCAGCACGAAGGACCTGACGGCGGAGCGGAAGGTGCGTTTGGATCGTACCTTGAAGGGATTGAAACGCGCGTTCAATCGGTTGCCCTTTAATCGGGTGGCCTCGTTTGGATCGTACCTTGAAGGGATTGAAACGATGGCCGGGGAAAGCTGATGGTTGAGCGTATCGGCGTTTGGATCGTACCTTGAAGGGATTGAAACTTTCATGCCACGTTCCGCGCCGAACCTTCCCCCCGTGTTTGGATCGTACCTTGAAGGGATTGAAACTTTATCTCGAATCGATTAATCCTCCTACTGACGGATGCGTTTGGATCGTACCTTGAAGGGATTGAAACATTGGAGCGTGAGAAAATGAGCCAGAACAAAGTGAGTTTGGATCGTACCTTGAAGGGATTGAAACCCGCACCAGGCGGACGTCGCCCGCATCGCCCATGATCGTTTGGATCGTACCTTGAAGGGATTGAAACACATCGGAAGGCGTCCCATGTGATCGTTGCGACGGGACGTTTGGATCGTACCTTGAAGGGATTGAAACGATTTCGATCGGTGTGCCGCCGGCGATGCGCAGGTGTGTTTGGATCGTACCTTGAAGGGATTGAAACGGGACCATGTTCCGGGATATATCCCGCGCGAAGCGCGTTTGGATCGTACCTTGAAGGGATTGAAACTGTGGATGGCCTGGCGGCGTCGGCAGCAACGTTGGTGTTTGGATCGTACCTTGAAGGGATTGAAACAGGGAACGGAACCCAAGAGCGACGTACGGTGCCGTGTTTGGATCGTACCTTGAAGGGATTGAAACCTCGATATTGGTGTGCGTCGCTCTGCTCAAATCATTGTGTTTGGATCGTACCTTGAAGGGATTGAAACCGCCTCCGCCGCCTGGATAGCCTCATCTCGCTGTTTGTTTGGATCGTACCTTGAAGGGATTGAAACTTATTTCGACGATGATCTCGCATTGTCGCTCCTGGAGTTTGGATCGTACCTTGAAGGGATTGAAACACCTTCAAATACTTCTGCTGCTGCTACTATACGCGCGCGTTTGGATCGTACCTTGAAGGGATTGAAACTACGGAACGTCCGCCTGATTAAGGACCAACTCAATCGTTTGGATCGTACCTTGAAGGGATTGAAACGATGGACAAAGACGGAAAACCAATTGTTGTCAAAAGTTTGGATCGTACCTTGAAGGGATTGAAACAAAATATCAATCCGACCATTCCACGAAACACCGTACATGGTTTGGATCGTACCTTGAAGGGATTGAAACAATATATCACCACCCTAAATGGTTGTCAAGCGGTCAACCGTTTGGATCGTACCTTGAAGGGATTGAAACTTTTTCTTCATGTTTTCTCCTCCTTCAGCGCGGCGATACGTTTGGATCGTACCTTGAAGGGATTGAAACATTGCAGTAAAAGTTTCAGACGGCGCAAGAAAAACATGCAGTTTGGATCGTACCTTGAAGGGATTGAAACCCCTTCGACAGTCACGGCAACGATCCTTATCCGCCCAGTTTGGATCGTACCTTGAAGGGATTGAAACATGCATGCGGTTCATCGCTGTCTCGATTACCGAGGCAGGTTTGGATCGTACCTTGAAGGGATTGAAACGGTAAGTGCGTAAAATTTCCAACGTAAACAAGGGTCTGCGTTTGGATCGTACCTTGAAGGGATTGAAACTTCCGTAGATGCGGCCGAATTGTACAGGTTGACGAAGGTTTGGATCGTACCTTGAAGGGATTGAAACGCATCCTCCTTTTCTCCGCCTGTATTTCTCCCCGCCCGTTTGGATCGTACCTTGAAGGGATTGAAACGGCCACAGATTGCGCGATACGATTGGCTTGTTGAGAGTTTGGATCGTACCTTGAAGGGATTGAAACGCAGCTCCGCTTCTTTCTGGTTCGTCATAAACCCGCGTTTGGATCGTACCTTGAAGGGATTGAAACGGTCTTTCATAAAGTGGATTGCATTGAAAATATAAAGTTTGGATCGTACCTTGAAGGGATTGAAACCATGCCTAATCGTTATTGTAATTTAACTGGAACGAAGTTTGGATCGTACCTTGAAGGGATTGAAACCCGGTCCTGAAGTTTCAAACCACCCACGGTGTATCCGGTTTGGATCGTACCTTGAAGGGATTGAAACGGTCGTATACCGTGATGATCCGCATTTTATTTTGTTCGGTTTGGATCGTACCTTGAAGGGATTGAAACATCCCGGTCGATGACGTACTCGGCTTTCGCCCGCATCGTGTTTGGATCGTACCTTGAAGGGATTGAAACATGCAAAAGCGTGAGCTTCACCTTCCCCAAAATTACAGGTTTGGATCGTACCTTGAAGGGATTGAAACCAGTTTGAAATCGTCCATGGATGAGGTTCCTTTGCGGCGTTTGGATCGTACCTTGAAGGGATTGAAACGTTTACATGGCCGGTATACCGATACAATATAGGGCTGGTTTGGATCGTACCTTGAAGGGATTGAAACAAATACGTGCATATAGAAATGGTAAGATTGTCCAGGTGTTTGGATCGTACCTTGAAGGGATTGAAACGAGGTACGGTCAAATCGTATAGCTGTTGTGTTGAGGTTTGGATCGTACCTTGAAGGGATTGAAACCTCATAGCGCAGTAATGGCATATCGCGTGGCATGCGTTTGGATCGTACCTTGAAGGGATTGAAACTCTGATTTTGGTCGCTATGATCGCCGGTGATCGTTTGTTTGGATCGTACCTTGAAGGGATTGAAACAGCGAGAGGATCGGGATGATTTTGACGTCAGGGCCGGTTTGGATCGTACCTTGAAGGGATTGAAACCGACCATTCGGCAGCGGTCGGCAAGACGCCGAGCGACAGTTTGGATCGTACCTTGAAGGGATTGAAACATCATCCTCCCCAACATCGAATAATCTCTGTAAAAAGGTTTGGATCGTACCTTGAAGGGATTGAAACGACCGCGCCCCTCCGCGGGGCGCGGTAAATCAGTCAGGTTTGGATCGTACCTTGAAGGGATTGAAACTCCAATGCCCGCGCTCCGATTTTTTCGCGTACACCGGCCGTTTGGATCGTACCTTGAAGGGATTGAAACGGCGTTCCGGGAATGACATCGTAGTCAATCCCCTGCGTTTGGATCGTACCTTGAAGGGATTGAAACGAATATAGGATAAATCCGCGGGATCGTGTTGATTTGTAGTTTGGATCGTACCTTGAAGGGATTGAAACTCCAGTTCGACCACCTTCACCTTCAGGTGGTCGCCCGGTTTGGATCGTACCTTGAAGGGATTGAAACATCGTTATCGGCATTTTATTCCTTTAAATTATAAAAGTTTGGATCGTACCTTGAAGGGATTGAAACCAGATATGATTGGTTTTCATCTAGATATGGATGAGGAGTTTGGATCGTACCTTGAAGGGATTGAAACAGCGCCAGCAGGTGGAAGTACAGGGCACCGTGCAGATGTTTGGATCGTACCTTGAAGGGATTGAAACCTGAGCGGCTTGCGAGCGTCGCCACCGCTCCCAAGCTGTTTGGATCGTACCTTGAAGGGATTGAAACCACTTTTTCGGATGAATCCCATTTCCTTCAATTTCTGTTTGTTTGGATCGTACCTTGAAGGGATTGAAACTGGAGCTTTTTTGCGTTCGCCGGAAGTGCATCAGTGTTTGGATCGTACCTTGAAGGGATTGAAACATTTAGCGCGGGAAGTACGCAAGGGCATGCGCGAAACCGTTTGGATCGTACCTTGAAGGGATTGAAACACCGATCATTCGAGCCTCACGAAGCGCCTCCGTACCGTGTTTGGATCGTACCTTGAAGGGATTGAAACGCCGTTGCGAACGGGTTTCTGGTAGCAGCTGCGGCGGGTTTGGATCGTACCTTGAAGGGATTGAAACTAATATACTTTACAAGAAAAATCAAGAGGTTTTTGAAAGTTTGGATCGTACCTTGAAGGGATTGAAACCCTCATCTGCTCCTGGCTACGCTGGTACTGTTCGCGGGGTTTGGATCGTACCTTGAAGGGATTGAAACAAGTGCGGACGACAGCGGAAGCGCCGACTTCGAGCGTGTTTGGATCGTACCTTGAAGGTACGACCCAAACGCCGGCGTTGGTGATTCCGGTTTCCATGGATATTTATTGTGTTTCAATCCCTTCAAGGTACGATCCAAACGTGGCTTGGTTGAGCGGATTTTGAGGCGATTGTGACGGTTTCAATCCCTTCAAGGTACGATCCAAACGATGAACATTTTTCTTGCGTAGAAAGATTTGAACCTGTTTCAATCCCTTCAAGGGATTGAAACTGAATCAGATGAAAAATATGGCACTTCAGCAATTTGGTGTTTGGATCGTACCTTGAAGGTATGGAAACCAGGATTATTCGTCTCCATCTCACGACCGACGACGGCGCGATGCTGCTCACTGCACCGAAGAGGCGTGCGCGGATGTTCAAAGCAAGGTCAGCGGCAGTACAAGAAAAAAAGCCAAAGCGGCAACGGCTGCAGCGCGACGGTGGCGATCTCTGAGCACGGCGTACAGTCCGCAGGCTGTATCGTACATTTCTCAAAGAATAAGGTCAAAAATTCCTGCCCTTCGCCGCCGCCATTTGCGATAAAATCAAAAATGAGGCGTGGTGAAAGCGCTTGCTTCGAATTACAAACCACGGGCGGTGCAAGAGCGGGGGTTGATTACAGAAAATGATCGGTGTGTTGCTCGTGGACGACGAACAGTTTGCCCGACAGGGACTGCGCAATTTGATCGACTGGAGGGCGTGCGGTTATGAAGTGATCGGCGAGGCCGACAACGGAGAGGAGGCACTCCGCCTGATTCAGGAGCTTCGGCCGGAGCTCGTCATCACCGATATCCGGATGCCGGTCCTGGACGGGCTGGAGCTGATCCGGCGCGTAAGCAGTTCCGGCGCCGCCGCGCCGAAGTTCATCATCGTCAGCGGCTACGACGATTTCAAATATGCTCAACAAGCGATGCGATACGGTGTGTGTGACTTTTTGTTAAAGCCGGTGGATCAGGACGAACTGCAAGAGATTTTACTGAAGCTCGGGCCGCGCATCGCGAAGGACCGGTGGATCGCCGGAAAAGAGGAAGAGCTTTGGACAGCGGCGATCGTGGAAGCGTTGATCAAGGGCGAGGCGGACGAGCGGCAGATCGGCGAGTGGGAGCGTGCGTTCGGCATACGGCGGGAAGATTCGGTGTATTATGTACTGATCGAGATCAACGATCGGCATTCCTGGAAGGAAAAAGGAGAAAATGCGAACGGGGGTAACCGGACTGTTCTGCCGGATGCGCCGTCGGAAGAGCCGCTGCGCGATCGGCTGGCGCGGATTGCCGCCGACGTCGTCGGCCGCAAGGAGCCGATGTTCCTGTACGAACACCGCAACCAGTACGGGATGATTGCGACGTCGGCGATGCTGGCTGGATTTGCGGGCAACGAGGCCCGTTTTGCGGAGACCTTGCAGGCGCGCCTGACGCGTGGGACGGGGGAAACGGTCGTCGTCTACGTCGGGGCGCCGGTGCGCGGGCTTGCGCGGCTGCGCGAGGCGTATGCGACGGCGAAGCAGGCGTTGCAATATAAGTTCGTCCGGCAGGAGGGGCCGATCCTATATCGGGAAGTGTGCGGCCTTGCGCTTCAGTATCTTGAGCCGGACTCGAAAATTTTTCAGGAATGGACGGAAAGTGTGGAAAGCGGCGATGTGGAGCGGATCCGCGCGGCGGTCGACCGGCTGTTTGCGGCGTTCCGCGAGCAGGTGCTCGCTGTCGAGGCGGTCAAAACATCAGTCAATCGATGTGTGCTCGACGTTGTGCGGCTCATTCGAGAACTCGGCGGCGATGAGCGCGAACTGGCGTCGCTGGAACCGATGCTCGGCTGGCACGACCTGAACGTGACGCCGAGGGAGCTGAGACGGTTGCTGGAGCGGTTCGGCGCGGAGGCCGCCGAATATGTATCGTCGCTGCGCAAGGAAAAAGCCAAGGGCAGCATCCACAAGGTCAAAAGCTACATCGACGCGCATTTTCACGAAAACATCAGTCTGAAGAGTCTTGCGGCGAAATTCTATATGAACCCGGTCTATCTCGGCCAGTTGTTCAGGAAGACGTACGGCACCTATTTTAACGACTATGTGCTGCGGCTGCGCGTCGAGGAGGCGAAGCGGCTGCTCCGGCAGACCGACTTGCGCATCTACGAGATCGCGGAAAAAGTGGGATTCAACGATCCCGACTACTTCGTCACCCAGTTCGAAAAGGTCGAAGGCATGACGCCCTCGGAATATCGCGCCGGTTTTTTGAAGAAATGAGACGGGAAGGAGCGGCGCCGATCCGACATGCGGTTTACCTGGCGTTTGTCCAACGTGCGGTTGCGCAACAAAATGCTGCTGATGTATTTTTTCTCGGTGTTTCTGCCGATCGTCCTGACTAACGTCGCGTTTTACCGGATTACGGTGGAAAACGTCCGCAACCAGCGCATCCAAGACATCGGCCGAGCGATCGAACAGGTAAGGAACGATTTTCGTGCAGAGATTGAGAAGGCAGTCGAAATTTCCACAATTTTTTATACCGATTTTAGAGTTTACGAAATTCTAGAGCAGAACTATGCGGGTTCGATTGATTACATCCTGGCGTACGACAATTATCTGCGCCATATCTTGAGCAATTACGGGCCGGTGTATTACGGCGTCCAGTCGATTACGCTGTACGTCGACAATCCGACAGTGTTGCCTTCAAGCGGCGTCGCGCGGCTGACCGACGCCGTGCGTTCCACCGAATGGTACAAACTGCTGGCTAAGCGGCGGACTTCGCAGCCGCTTTTTTTGCGGTTCGATACGGCCGATTCGCTGGGCGGACGGGAGCCGGGCTTCAGTGTCGTGCGGAGGTTGGACGGCAACACGGCACTGAACGAAAAGGAAAAAATCATTAAAATCGATTTGCGAATGTCGAATATTGATCAAATTTTCTCTAATCTCAATTTACGTGGTCAGCTTTATTTACTGAACGAGCGCGATGAAGTCGTCTACGCCTCGAATGCACCTGTCGTCTGGGAGAACGGGCCGGTGCCCTTCGCGGCGGTACTCGTCCCGAAAGATGCCTATCGTTTTGAAGTGGATTACCGGAATATCCGCTATTTGGACGGTTGGCGGATCGTTTCGTTCGTGCCCAGCGACGAAGTGTTTTCGGAAGTGCGGAAGTCGCGGGATTTTGTGTTTTGGATGGCGAGCCTGAACATGTTGATCCCGACGGCGATCATCGTGCTGTTCATGCGTTCGCTTAACGCTCGGCTTGGCCGCATTCTGAAGCATATGAAAAAGGTCCGCAACCAGAATTTCGAAACGATCGCCGGCGGGGAGTCGGCGGATGAGATCGGCCAGCTGACTGCCGAGTTTAACCGGATGACGCTGCAGATCAAGCATTTGATCGACGAGGTATATTTGGCCGACATTCGCAACAAAGAACTGGAAATTCAGAGGCGAAACGCCCAGCTGCACGCGTTGCAAAGCCAGATCAACCCGCATTTTCTGTTCAACGCGCTGGAGACGATCCGCATGCGCAGTCTGATGAAGCAGGAGATGGAGACGGCGCGCATCATTCACAATATGGCGAAGCTGCTGCGTCGTTCGTTGTCGTGGAAAAGTGACTGGGTCTCGCTCAAGGAAGAAATCGATCTCGTCGTCAGTTTTCTTGAAATTCAGAAATATCGGTTCGGCGACAAACTGTCGTACCGGATCGACGTTTCCGACGAAGCGCTGAAATGCCGCGTGCCGAAAATGATGTTGCAGCCGCTCGTCGAAAATGCGAGCATACACGGCATCGAACCGCTGAACGGGCCGGGGTTGATCGAAGTGTGCGCCCGGCTGGAAGGCGATCGGCTGGCGTGCGCCGTGCGCGACAACGGCGTCGGATTCGATCCGAAGGTTCTGGAGGCGCTGTTGGCCGATCTGGAGAAAGAATACGCGGTCGAAGAGCGCGTCGGCATCCGCAATGTCGTCTACCGGCTGAAAATGTATTACGGCGAGGCGGCGGAGTTCCGCATCGACAGCAGGCCGGGTGAAGGGACTGAGGTGAGCGTCCGGATTCCTGTCGATTTCGGCGAGGATAACGGACGTTAACCCTCGGCGTAGGCTTCGCGGCGGAAGACCTTAAGTTTTTGGAGTAACTCCTTTAATCTGACGGGTCACCGGAGGTTCGCCCGCTCTTCTATACTGGAGTTGACTCGCAAACCACTTCTAGAAGAAAGGGGTTACGACGAAAGCATGAGATTCGGCAAGTGGCTCGCGGTGCTGCTGCTAGTGGCTTCGGCGCTCGCCGGCTGTGCGAAGAAGGATAGCGGAGGAGATCAGGCCGCGTCGTCGCCTGGAGCGAGCTCGGCGGCCGCGACGAAGGAGGAAAAGCCGCAACCGGTCACGTTCACCTACTTCAATGCGTTTTCCGGCAAAGACGTGTTGTCGACCGACACGGAAATCGGAAAAATTTACGCGGAGAAAACAGGGGTCACGTGGAAAATCGAGCATCTCGTCGGCGACCTGAAGACGAAGATCGGCACGATGATCGCCAGCGGCCAGTATCCCGACGTGCTGCTGCCCGACACGGAGATCGACAAGGTTGTCGAAGCAGGGGCATTCATTCCATTGGAGGATCTGATTGAGAAGTACGCGCCGAACATCAAACGGGTGTACGGCAAGTATTATCCGCTGATGAGGGCAAAAGACGGTCACATCTATTTCCTGCCGTTTAGCCCGCAGGTCGGCGAATTCAAACCGAGCCCGACGATCGACCAGGGCGCGTTCTGGATCCAGAAGCGGGTGCTGAAGGAATTCAACTATCCGAAAGTCAAAACGTTGGATGAGTATCTGAACCTGATCCGCGAATATATCAAAAAGCATCCGAATGAAGGTCTGATCGGATTCACGGCGCTTACGCACGACTGGCGGTTCTTCGTCATCACAAACCCGCCGAACCATCTGGCCGGCTATCCGAACGACGGCGGCGTGATGGTCGACATGAAGACGATGCAGGCCAACGACTATACCGACGACGACGTATCGAAGCGCTGGTTCCAGACGCTCAACCAGCTGTATCTGGAAGGGCTGTTCGACGAGACGTCGTTCGTCAACAACTACGACCAGTATCTGGCCAAGCTGACGTCGGGTAAAGTGCTCGGGTTCTTCGACTACGGCTGGCAGGTCAACCAAGCGTTTCAGAACATCAAGAAGGCAGGCAATCCGGATCTCGAATATTTCCCGCTGCCGATCGTGTACGACGCGAACATCAAGGACCAGTATCTCGATCCGCCGACGTTCGTCAACAACCGCGGCATCGGCATCACGGTCAGCGCGAAGGATCCGGTGCGCATCATCAAGTTCTTCGATTTCATGTTGAACGAGGAAAACCAGATTCTCAACCAGTGGGGGATCAAGGGCGTCACGTACGAGGTCGATTCCAACGGCCGCTTCTATCGCACGAAAGAACAAATCGAAAAGCTGCAAGACAACGAATATAGGGCGAAGATCGGTCTAACCTATTTCGAATACTTCTGGCCGATGTACGGACAATCGTCGACGCTGTCGGACGGCAACGCGGTGTCGCCCGGCCGTCAGCCGGAAGTCGCGCAGATGATGTTCAGCGATTCGGACAAGGAATTTTTGAGCAAATACGGCGTCAAAACGTTCTCCGAAATGTTCTCGCCGCCGGACGAACGGCCGTGGTACCCGGCGTGGAGCATTTCGCTGGAGCAAGGTTCGCCGGCGCAGATCTTCACGCAGAAAAAAGACCAGCTGTTGCGCCGTTACGTCCCGCGCATGGTCATGGCGAAACAAGGAGAATTCGAAAAGATCTGGAACGAATTCGTCACCGAGTTCCGCAAACTGGACGTGAAGGCGTACGAGGACACGATGACGCAGAAGATCAAGGAAAAAGCGGCGAAAGTCAAAGGCGAAGTGCAATAACGACAGGACAGACGGGCGGAAGGAAGCGGCGTCTTTCGGCGCCCTTCCTTTCGCCGTTTCTCCGGGCGCTCGACCGCCCGGCCGGCAGGGAGGCGAGAGAACCATGCAGGAAACGACGATCCGGGGGCTCGCGACGACATCGGTCTCCGCGCCGTCCCGACGACACGAAATCAGGGGCGTTCGCCATTTTATGCGGCTGCTCGTCAAACAGCGGGCGCTCGTGTTGATGTCCGTTCCCTTCGTCATCTGGCTGTTTATTTTCCGTTATGTCCCGCTTTGGGGTTGGTTGATGGCGTTTCAAGATTTTCGTCCGGGAAAAAGCATTTGGGAGCAGACCTGGGTTGGGTTTAAACATTTCGCGTTTCTGTTTAACGATCCTGGATTTTATCGCGTCATGCGCAACACGCTGGCCATGAGCGTCATTAACCTCGTGCTCGGGTTTACGACCGCGATCACGCTGGCGCTGTTGCTGAACGAGTTGAAAAACTTGTTGTTCAAACGCATCGTTCAGACGATCAGCTATTTGCCGCATTTCATTTCTTGGGTCGTCGCATCGAGCATCATTATGTCGGCGCTTCACCCGGAAGGCGGAATCGTCAACGAATTACTCGTCTGGCTGGGCGTCATCGACAAACCGGTGCTTTGGCTTGGGAAAGGCGAATATTTTTGGTGGATCTATGGTCTTTCTGAAATATGGAAAAACCTCGGTTGGAACACGATCGTCTATCTGGCCGCGATCGCGATGATCGACCCGTCGCTGTATGAGGCGGCGGAAATCGACGGCGCGGGGCGGTTCCGGAAGATGTGGCATATTACGCTGCCGGGCATTCGGCCGGTCATCATTCTGCTTCTGATCATGAACGTCGGCCATTTGCTCGAATTCGGGTTTGAGCCGCAATATTTGCTCATGAATCCGATGAATATCGATTACGCGGAGTCGCTGGACATTTTCGTTCTGCGCTACGGGATCAATCTGTTTAATTTCTCGTTCGCGACGGCGGCGGGCATTTTTAAGACGGTGGTCAGCTTCATCCTGTTGTTTTCGGCGAACTATCTGGCGAAACGGCTCGGGCAGGCCCGGCTGTTCTGATCAGGCGAAAAGCGAGGGGACGCGGTATGTTCGCGAGCTATGCGCGCAAACGCTATATTCCGTGGAAAGACTGGGTGTTCGATACTTGCAACGTTTTGATCATGCTGATGCTGATCATCGTCACGCTGTACCCGTTTTGGAATACACTGGCCGTGTCGCTGAACGACGCGAACGACTCGATGCGCGGCGGCATTACCTTGTGGCCGCGTGTATTTACGTGGAAAAATTATCAATACGTGTTCAATGAAGCGAACATCGCGCACGCGACGCTGATTTCAGCGCTACGCACGCTAGTCGGGACGGTCGTGACGGTGTTTTGCTCGGCGATGGTCGGTTATACGATCAGCCGGCCGGAGTTCGTGCTGCGCAAGTTCGTCAGCATTGCGTTCGTGCTGACGATGTATTTCAGCGGTGGGCTGATCCCGACGTACTTGCTGATGCGCGACCTGCATCTGATCAATACGTTCTGGATTTATATTTTGCCGGGCATTATCGGCGTCTTTAACCTGATCATCATCCGTTCGTTTATCGAAGGGCTGCCGGAAGGCATCATCGAGTCCGCGAAGATGGACGGGGCGGGCGACTTCACGATTTTTATCCGGATCGCGCTGCCGCTGATCGTCCCCGTTCTGGCGACGGTGGCGCTGTTTTCCGGTGTGTACCAGTGGAACTCGTGGTTCGATGTTTTTCTGTACAATTCGTCTAATCCGAAGTTGAGCACGTTGCAATATGAATTGATGAAGGTGTTACAGAACACGAACGCGACGATGACGTCACGGACGGCGTCGGACGCTTTTGCGAGTTCTCAGGCTCTTGAAAACAATTTTGTAACGCCGACGTCGATCCGAGCGACGATGACGATTGTCGCCAGTGTGCCGATCATTATGGTTTATCCTTTCTTGCAAAAATATTTCGTCAAAGGAATGACGCTGGGGGGCGTCAAAGAGTGACGGTGCCGTCGCTTTCGCGGGCGTTCGCAGGCGATTTTGTGATCGGCGCGGCGGTTAACGCGCGAACAATTCGGTCGCATCGCGATTTCGTGGTGGAGCATTTCGTCTCGGTGACGCCGGAAAACGAAATGAAGTTCGAGCGTTTGCAGCCTGCTGAAGGGTTGTATACGTTCGAGGAGGCCGACCGAATCGTCATGTTCGCGAAGGAATACGGACTTCGCGTCCGCGGTCATACGCTCGTCTGGCACAACCAGACGCCGGACTGGGTGTTCGAGCAGGACGGCCGTCCGGCGGACAGGCAGGTCGTGCTGGCGAGGATGCGGGCACACATCGAGACGGTCGTCGGCCGCTATCGGTCGGCCGTCTACTGCTGGGACGTCGTCAACGAGGCGGTTGCCGACGAAGGAACGGAACTGCTGCGCCGGTCGAAGTGGTTGGAGCTGGTCGGTCCGGATTATGTGGAGCAGGCGTTCCGGTACGCTCATGAGGCGGATCCGGATGCGCTTTTGTTTTATAATGATTACAACGAGTGCAATCCGGAAAAGAGGGAAAAAATCGTCCGGCTTCTTCGGTTGCTGCTCGATCGCGGCGTTCCCGTGCACGGCGTCGGCATGCAGGGGCATTGGGATCTGGAACATCCTACAGCGGACGAGATTCGTTCAGCGATCGAGCGGTACGCTTCGCTCGGGTTGCGGGTGCAGATTACGGAGCTGGACGTGTCGGTATACGGCTGGCGGGACCGGGATCGCGATTCGTGGCCGGCGATGCCCGATCCGGCGCTGCTCGAACGCCAGGCGGCGCGGTACGAGGAGATTTTCCGCCTTTTCCACGAGTATCGCGACGTCATCGACGGCGTAACGTTCTGGGGCGTCGCCGACGATGCGACGTGGCTCGATCATTTTCCGGTACCTGGGCGCAAAAACTGGCCGCTTCCGTTTGATGAGGCGCATCGGCCGAAGCCGGCGTTTTTCGCGATGTTGCGAGCAGTGGGGCAGGTTTGAGAAAAAGGCTTTCGGGCGGCCTTTCACGGACGACAGTCCGCGAAAGGCCGCCCGGCTTTTCGGCGGATGTTCTCAGCGAGCTTCGGCCGTTGGGAAATCAGTTTCCGTGAGCCGGACGAACGCGGCGACGAGCTGTGGATCGTGTTCGCGACCCGCTTTTTCCCGAAGGATGCTGGCTGCGTCGGCCGGATGGTACGGCGACGTCCGGTCGTTGACGAGATGGTCGAAATCGTCGGCGATCGCGCAAATGCGGGCGAACAGGTGAATGTTCTGACCGTCGAACCGTTTCGGATAGCCGCTGCCGTCGACTCGTTCGTGATGCTGAAGTGCTACGTGCGCACTGAACAGCGGAAATTCGGGATGTTTCCGGAGAAGATGAAAGCCATTCCAGACGTGCGTTTCCGTTCCGCGTTCGTCGGCCAATGCGTAGCCGATGTCGTGAAGAAGGGCGCCGAGCGCCAGTTGCTTGAGCTGAAGCATGTTGAGGCTCAGCCGGGCTCCCAGAAGCGCGGCTAGAAAGCAGACGTTAGTACGGTTCGGTTTCCGGCAGCCGGACGTCCTTGTAGCGCAGGCGGAAGTCCGGTTTGGCCAGCGCGGTGTCGACGATCCGGTTGGCCAGTTCCGAAACGGGGCGAAATGTGAACGTGCCGGTCCGCTTTGCCTCGCGATAGGCGTTGCGCACGACGCCGGCGGCCGCGGCCCGGAAGTCGCGCCCGAGTCCGTCGGCCTGTTCGGAGGACGGATCGGCTTCGGTTGCTGCATTCGCGCCGGCTGGTGCGTTTGCCGTGGCGTCTGTCGCTACGGTTACCGTCGCGGCGTGTGCCGGCTGCGTCGTGCAGTCACCGGCCGGCGGGATGTCGACGTAGACGCCGTTCGGGCGCAGCCGCATGACGAGGGGAAGCATCGATTCGGTCAGGATGACGCCTTCGCGGACGAGCAGCCGGCCGTCGGGGCCATACAAGCGGCTGCGCAGCCGGACTCCGGGGCGAAGTTGTTCGGCAGTGAGGAATTGCACGGCGCTCCCTCCTTCTGCGGTGATCGTTGCGTCGGTTTGTATTAAAACATTTCGTAGCATCGTACCGGTTTGAAACCGGACCGATTCACGGACGACGGCTCGGGCTTGAGGGACGGTTGTTTTGTTTTTCCTGATGTTGTGGATGGGACAAGAAGGAAATTCGAAGGCTTTGTCGAATTTTGAAAGAAGACACGTGCAAGGGGGATTTATGAGCGTGGATGTAAAACAAGCATTGGAGGAGATTCAAAGTCGGACATCCGTCATCGATCAAAAGTTCGAGCTGGTGGCGGTGACGCCCGTGTTGGTGCATGGAGCGAATAAGGGAACTGCCGAATGGCGGTCTCCGTCGGTGCGCGGGATGTTGCGGTACTGGTGGCGGGCGGCGCGTTGGGACGGCGTTCCGGGCGCGGGGGGAAAGTCCGGGCCGGCGCCGAAAGAGTTATTGAAAGAAGAAATGACCTGGTTCGGTGGATCGGCTGGCGAAAAGGAGAGCAGTCGTTCGCCGGTGGATGTATTGACATATGACAACAGAGCTGTGCAAAAAGCATTTGATCTGTTGCTTCATCGACAAGAAAAACGGGGGACATCGATCGGATTTCAGCCGGGATCCGTCCTCAAGTTGGCGTTTCAGCCGAGATCCAAGCTTGATAGACTCGGTTCTTTGCGAAATTACTCTGTTTTACTTGATTGGTGGATTCTGCTTGGAGGGCTCGGTTTACGATCAAGACGCGGATACGGTTCGCTTGCCCGGAAGGAATGGGCTTGGCGAACGGTCGCCGATTACGTTCAAGAATTGTCCCGCGTGATCCAGGCCTGGCGAACCGTCGGAGCGGGCTTTGCAGGCGGATGTACGGTCTATACCGACCGTCATGTCGGCTGTGTGTTAGAGACGCGCCACGGCCCGACGAGTCATCCGACGCTGCGGTCGGTATGGGTGGGAAAACCGTTGGATGACTGGCGCGGAGCGGTAAGAGCCATCGGCGAAGCCTCCCATCACGCCAATCCGGGTGGCGGAGTGCTCGGCAAAGGCGGAAGCGGAAGGCTCGCTTCCCCGCTTCACTGCACCGTCAAAAAGATCGGCGACAAATACATCCCCGTCGTCGCCGAAGTTCATACCGATGATTTCGACCACAAGTCGAAAAGATACGAGGATGCAAAATTACAATTTCTTCGACATCTCGGAGTGAACGTCGTATGAACGGGTCGACCAACCGGTGGATGGCGGTGATGAGCATCGGGCCGGTGCAGTCGTTTATCGCAGCTTCTCGCAAGACCGAAGATCTGTGGGCCGGCAGCTACATCTTGTCTCATCTCGCTGCTGAAGCGCTGAAGTCGTTTCCGGAAGACGAGTTTCAGGCGGTGTCGCCGAAACGCCCAAACGACGGAGCGACCGACATCGCATCCTTGCCGAACCGGATCCTGCTTGTGACGCAACCCGAGTCTACTTTCACCGCCGAGCAGCTCGCGCAAAAGATGCGGACCGTCGCCAAATACGTCCGGTTTCAGTTCGAGCGGATTTGTGCGTCGGCCGTCGAGGAGGCATTCGAGCGTTCTGCTCCTTTTTTTGATGAATTTAAGCAGAAAGCCAAGCACCAAGCGGCTGCGGCGATCGAGGTGTTCTGGGCAATCGAGCCGTTCCACGGCGAAGACGGCTTCGACCGGGCCAAAGCGGTGTTGGAGCGACGGCTGGCGTCGGCGAAGAACGATCGTGTTTTCGGACCGGATGAACAAAACGGCGCGATCTGCACTGTCTGCGGTGAACGCGAGGCGCTCTGGGGCAGGGGCGGATCCTGGTCGAAGCAGCTAGAGCAATACGGCAAACGGGAATGTTTCGGCGATCCCGTCGACCGTGAAGAGCGGGACGTTTCCGGAAGCGTTCGTCGGGTCAGCCGCATCCGCGAAGGCGAATGTCTGTGCGGTGTCTGTCTCGGCAAGCGGATGGCCAGAAATTTTTACAAAAGAGAAATTCCCGGCTTTGCGTTTCCATCGTTTCCTTCGACGCTCGATATAGCGGGTGGCGGGACGTATGTCGCCTTTCTAATGATGGATGGCGACGATATGGGCGGCTGGTTTTCCGGCGAGCGGCGAAGCCGGCATCCCGAACCGATGTCGCCGATCAGGTGGCAGACGTGGGTTAGCGACCGGCTTGCGCGTTATTCGCGGCAACGCGTCGATCTGATCGTGCGCAGGTTCGGCGGGGAGCGGGCGAAAACGGTATACGCTGGCGGCGACGACGTGCTGGCGATTTTGCCGCCGGAGCGAGTGCTCCAGGTCGCGGGAGAGTTGCGCAAGACGTTCGGAAGCGCCGACGGCCTCGACCCTTCGGCGACTTCGTCGATCGCGCTTGTGATCGCGCATGAAAAGGCGCCGTTGTCGCACGTCCTCAAATATTTGCGTCAGCTGGAGAAGCGGGCGAAAGCGTATCGGAGTCCCGACGGACGAAGACACAAAGACGCGCTCGCGATCGCAGTCATGGCGCGCAGCGGTGAAATCCACGAGGCGGTCGTGCCGTGGCGGCTGGAGTCCGGCGACTGGACCGTCGATCGGTTGAACCGGTGGGTGGACGATCTGGAGCGGCATTTGTCGGATACGTTTTACTACCGGTTCGCTGAAGCGTTTATGCCGCTCGTCGGTTCGAGTGTATCGGGCATGTTCAGGAAAAGCGCGGGCGCCGGGCGAATCCGGCCGACGGGCGACCGCGTGCGCGACGACGACCTGATGCGCACCGAGCTCGAACGGCTGATTCGCCGGTCGCTGAAAACCGGCGAGACGTCCGTCGATGCGGGCCGGTATGCGGAAGAACTGGTTGAACTGCATGCCGACATGAGTTCGACCATCGAGTGGCTTCATTTGATCAGTATTTTGACCTTTATTCGCCGTATCAGGAAAAAGCAAAAAGGGGGTTCGGCCGAACATGTTGTTTGAGTTGCGGCCCGCCGACACTTTCTTTTTCCGCGACCATCGGCCGTTTGCGGTCGGAGAGGATTCGGCGGCCGCCGGGCTGTTCCCCCCGCGGCCTGGGACGGTGTACGGCGCTTTGCGCACGGCGTATGTGCTGCGGCATTCGGACCTGGAGACGTTCTACGCGGGACGGGACGAGGCCGTCCGCGCCTGGATGGGCACGCCTTCGGAAAAAGGTCGGTTCCGGTTGCGCGGCGTTTTTCTGAAAGTCGGCGACGACTTGCTGTTGCCGGTCCCGTTTGACTGTGTCGTCGTCGGCAAGACAGGCGATTCCGCCCGGCGGCTCAAGCTGGTGTACGAGCCGGAACGGGCTGGGTGGGCGTCGGATGAGTCCGCCTGGCGGCTTTACAGCAACAGCCGGGAGAAGACGGAATCGGCGGCGGGGATGTATGTCCGCCTGAATGATTGGAAACGACACCTGTTCGGCGGCGATGAGCCGATGCCGGCTGTTCAGGTGTACGGCCGCCTGGTCGTCCGCGAGCCGAAAATCGGCATCGCGCTCGATCCGGCCACCCGCCGCGCCCGCGACGAAATGCTGTACCGCGTCGAGATGGGGCGCTTCCATGAAGAGGAGGGCCGCGCCGTCAGCCTGGTCGCGGAGGCCGACGACGATGACGCACCGGATTTTGCGGATATCCCGATGTTGCGGCTCGGCGGTGAAAACCGGCCGTGGACGCTTCGGCAGCTGCGCGGTTCGCTCGAGGTGCTGACGGCTACAGAACGGGCGGAAGTTTCCCGGCGGATCCGAGAAACGGGTATCGCGCGCGTTGTGTTCCTGACACCGGCGATCTGGAAACGCGGCAATCGGCCGGAACGTTTCGATTCCGAAACAGGCGTCTGGCGGATCGACGACGGACTGGAAGTCCGCATCCTTACCGCGGCGCTCGGGCGTCCGGTCGTGATCGGCGGCTGGGATATGGCGCGCAACCGTCCGAAGCCGAGGCGCAACGCGTTGCCGGCAGGCGCGGTCGTGTACGTCGAAGTGAAGCCGTCGCTCGCCGAGACGTTCGTGGAAACGGCGTTCCGCCGTTCGTTGTCCGACGAGCTCAGCGAGGAAGGCTACGGCCGCGCCGTCGTCGGCGCCGCGGAAGCCGTCGGCGGCGTGGGCGTCGAGGCGCGATAACTTTTTCGTGATAAAGAAAAACGGGGTGAAGATGGTGAAAACGCAAACGCAAGGCATGTTGTTGTACGCGGTGACGTCGGTCCATCCGGGCAGCGGCAGCGAAGTCGGTTTCGTCGATTTGCCGATTCAGCGCGAAAAGCATACGCGGTTTCCGAAAATCGAAGGTTCGTCGCTCAAGGGCGCGATCCGGGCGGCCGCGCGTGAAGCGACGGGGGACTCCGATGAAGAGAAGCGGAAACTTGAACTGGTCTTCGGCGGGGAACCCGGGGGCAGGGAGGAACCGAGCGCGGGTGCCGTCACGCTGACCGACGCGCGCGTGCTTCTGTTTCCTGTCCGGTCGATGCGGCGGGTATTCGTCTGGATCACGTGTCCGTTCGTGCTCGAGCGGTTCAACCGCGAGGCGGCGGCATACCGCGATGCTTACGGGCGGGAAGTGTCGACGTTGCCGGTACCGGAGCCGGGCTGTGTCTCGTCTGCCGACATGCTGGTCGGTCCGAGCGCCGAGCTGAGCGACAAGGGACGTCTGGTCCTGGCGGAATATACGTTTTCCGACTGTCGCGTCGACGAACAGGCGAAAAGATTGGCGGAACGGCTGGAGCAATGGCTCGGTGAAGACCAAAAAGGCCGGGTCGTCGCGCGTCTTGCGGTCGTCTCCGACGAAGATTTCGCCGATTTCGTCCAGCTGGCGACCGAAGTGCAGGCGCGCATCCGGATCAATTATGAAAGAGGAACTGTCGCCGACGGGGGCCTGTGGTACGAGGAACACGTGCCGCCGGAGACCGTGTTTTACGCCTACCTGTTCGCCTTTGATTCGGTCAAGGCAGCCTTCAAGGACGCGGGCGGTGAGAAGCGCGAGGTTTCTATGTCGGCGGAAGAAGTTATGCGGTATCTGAAAGATCCAAAGCGGGTGCCCGACGTTTTCCAGCTCGGCGGCAACAACTCCGTCGGGCGCGGCATGCTGAGGAAAACGTGGTTTTAAGCGACGGGGAAAGGGCGTGAACCGGATGGCGCAAGGCATCAAGCGGGAACAGATCGAAAACGGCCGCGCCGCATATGCTTACGACGCGGTGGTCGGTTTTGTCAACGATCCGAAAAATGAAAAAGAATTGCACAACTATCGTTCTTATATGTTGAAACTTTCGGCGATGATCCAGACGAACGGGCTCGCGCAGGCGATGGCGTTTTATTACAGTAAGGGCGGTACTTATCGAAAAATTTATGAGCAAATTCAGAAGTGGATGGAAAGTCTGTTTGGACCGTGGGAAGAAGAGACGGAACGTTTGGAAGCTGCGCCCGGCGGCCGTCGCGACGATCGCCCGTCCGGCAAAAACAGCGGTCGTGACGCGAAAGACGACGACGGATGGATCCGTCATCTGCTGAAATGCGACAGCCGGGAATACCGCATGATGACGGTCGAGACGCTGGCGCTCGTTCAATGGATGGCCCGAATCGCGGCGGGGAAAATCAAGTCGGCGTCCGACGGCGACGGCGCGAAAGGGGCGTCCGGGTCGTGACGGAGACGGCGCGCTACCATCCGCGGGATACGGTGGAAGTTTTTCGGCAGAATAAGCAGCAAATTGAAAATTTATGGTATAGAATACATTATTTTCAAGTCGTTCGACATAAAAAGGACAAAAAATCCATATGTAAGGATTTGGAATCCAAGCTGCCGCTTCAGAATACGCTCGCAGTGCTGCAGGAGGCCGTGAATCTCCGCGTCTACGCCTTGTTGTCGTCCGCGCTGCCCGGTTGCATCCGCATCGCCAGCATGCGCCCGAACGGACGGCTCGTCCACGGCCTCGGCGGCGCGCATTGCCGGGAAACGGCCTTGACGCTGCATCCCCTTTACGGCGTGCCGTATATCCCTGCAAGCAGCCTGAAGGGGCTCGTCCGCCACTGGCTGACGGCTCAATTCGGCATGGAGGCGGAGTGGATCCGCGTCATGCTCGGCGATGAAAACCGCGAGGGGTGTGTGCGTTTTTACGATGCGTTTCCCGATCCGGCTACGGAGTGGGAACTTCAGCCGGACGTGTTGACGGTACATTTTCCCGACTATTATACAGGCCAAAAGGCGGCGACCGACGATCAGGAGCCGAATCCGGTCGAGTTTTGGACCGTGGCGGATGCGGCCGAGGAAAAAAGCGGGGATGCTCCAACGAAACCGGCGAGAATGCTTTTCATGCTGTCGGCCACCGGGCCGGGGCGAGACGGGCAGGATTGGCTAAAAGTTGCCTGTACCGCGTTGAGCCGGGCGTTAATGGAATGGGGAATCGGTTCGAAAACGTCGTCCGGTTACGGCCGCTTCGACGATTGGCGGGACGAAACCGAGGAATGGGTCGAGCGATTCAAGCAGGAAACCGAGCGAAGACGGGCGGAAGCAGAGCGGCACCGCCGTGAAGAGGAACAGCGACGCCTGGAGGAAGAGCGGAAGCGTCTTGAAGAAGAACGCCGTCGCCGTCTCGAAGCGATGCCGCTGGAAGATCGGTTATGCGAGGAGATCGCCGGGCTGGGCAAGGGAGGGCAGGACATCCAGCGGAGCAAAGAATTATTTAACCAATTTATCAATCAATTATCAGGAGAAGCGCAAAAAAAGCTTGCCGCGGCGCTGAAGGCGTATTGGCAGAGCGTCGGTGAATGGGAAGGATCGAAGCTTTCTCCAAAGCAGCGGGAGAAAGTCCAACAGATTCAACGGATTTTGGGGGAATAGGAGGAAAAATCCATATGGCAAGAAAAATGTTCACTTTTCTAGGAGTTGCGGTCTATCAGCCTTGCACGTATGAAATGGGCTCATTTCGATCTAAGGAAAGGCGTTTCACTTCCCTGGCGATTCTGGATATTCTACAACAACAGTCAGGGCCATGGGGACCGGACGACCGCCTGATTGTTTTCGCGACGCCGAAGGCCAAAGCCGACAACTGGGATCAAACCACAAGGGAAAGAAAGCAGGGAGACAAAAATGTTCCCTATGAAACCCTGGAGGCGGCCTTGACATCCGGTCGTGAGACGTTTCCGTTCAAGTATGAGTTCAGGTTGATCGAAAGCGAACATGCGACGGCGGCGGCGGATCAATGGAAATTGTTCAATCAGATCGCGGAATTAATTCACGACGGCGACGAAGTGTATTTCGACATCAGTTTTGGGTTTCGTTTTTTGCCGGTCATGGCTTCCGCGATATGGACCTACGTGCGGACTTTGCGCCGCGATGTGAAATTGGGCGGGGTGTATTACGGCGCTTATGAAGCCGGGCAGTCGAACGCGCCTGACGCGCAATCCAATGGGCAGAGTAAGCGGATCGCGCCTCTCGTCGATATCACTTCGATGGTCCGACTCGGCGAGTGGGCGAATGCCGTCACGCTGTTCGACCGGGCGGGTGATTTGTCGATGTTGGAGGAGTTGACGCGGGAGACATGGAAATCGGTGTACGGATCTCCTTCGATGGAATCCGGTACTGTCCGGCAGATAAGAAAAATTATAAGTGAATTGGGGAATTTAGTAGATGCCTTGGCCACTTGCCGAATGGCGGCTCCTACACCGCCTCCATCGGAAAAAAATGCGGATAATAAAGCGCACGGTAGAAAGGACAAATCTACTTTCGCTCGTGTTAAAAATTTGGCTGATCTTTTCGAAGAGCTGAATCAGTACGCGATACCTTCCGACAACGAGCTTGCTCCGATTACCTCGTTATTCAGCAAGATCGGTCATCTGATCGAGCAGTTGAGGACGGACGACAGAGTGGAACATTACTGGTCCGCTGCACAATGGTGCGTTGGTCACAACCGAATTCAGCAAGCCTATACGTTTTTGCTGGAAGGAGTGGTTTCCAAAATTTGCATTGAAGCTTTGGGAGAGGAAAAGACAAATGATGAAAAAGCAAGAACATTAGTGACAACATTGATTAATCATGTAAATCAAAAGAAAGAAGATGGAATTGCATCGCTTTCAACCAAATATTCGCCAGATATATGGAATCCGATTTACGAATATGTAATGAAATTGGAAAAATCGATTGTGGGAATTCTTGATTCTTTGCGCTCCTCTCGCAATGATATGATGCATGGCGGTATGAACGACGATCCTTCCGACCCGGAAGCTTTGAAGTCGAAAATCAAAAGTTTTCTTGAACAACTTCATCCTTCTTACGAATATTTCAAGTGTCCTCGATCTAGTTCGGAGTTGTCCATCTAAAATTAATCGGCTGTTCTTCTCCGGCTCGGCTCATTCGGAGAAGACGGCCGTATTTTTTGGGATAACCAAAATTTATGGAAATATCGGGTACTCCCGAAACCGGACATGCCGGAACACTTGGCGCCGGACGACGGAGCCGTCGGGCTGAGCGTGGTCTTCGCTTTCGCGTCTCGTCGTTGCGTAAACGGGAATGCGGCGATGGGCGAAACACCAGCTCGAGACGAGAAACGTCGCACCGAATTCGCCCTGCACCCAGACGAGGTCGCCTTCGGCCGTCGATTGTTCCAACCACGCCAATAAGGGGGCGAAAGCCTCTTTCGGGAACGGTCCGTCCGGCGGCACGGACGTCCAGAGCGTGCGGAATTCGTCGGGCAGCGGGACGATGCGGCCGACGCCCCATTCGTTTTCCAGCTGGGCAAGCTGTTCAGTCGTCGGTTGGTGGGAAAGTAGGATTGCAACACTTTTCATGCATGCCGCTCCTCCTTAATTTGTAAAAATGCCGTATCCGGACGACCGTTTTGCGCCGACGGCTTCTGCTTCCGACTCGGCGCCTGTTTCAAAAGGTTCGCGTAACGATTCTTCCCAATTCGACATCGCTCTCCAGAAATCCTTCCGCCGCTTTAAAAATTTGTCGTGCTGGCCCCTTTCCTAACCCGATGGTATAATGGTCAGAAGGAACTTCGAAACATCACCGATCATCCTCTCGGATGCCCGGATGGGAGGCGTTTTCCCGATCATGCCGTCTGCCGCCGTCATTTCTTCCGACCGTCTCCAGGCCTTGCGCCAAGCCGTACTTGAACAGTTCGAGCCGCACATTCTGGAGCGCGGTCTTGTTTACGAGCTCACGGGGCGCATTCTCGATCTGTCGGTCGACGGCGGCGTCGTCTCGGCGCATGTCGAGGGAACATCCGTCTACCGTGTCGCCCTCGATCTCGATTTTTTCGGCATCAGCACCTGCACGTGCCCTTACGGAAGCGGGTTTTGCAAACATCTGGCGGCCGTCGCCTTCCGCGTGCTGCGCGAGTTCGGCGCTGATCGCCCGGAGGAATGGGGAATTTTTCAGGAAACGGTTGCGCGGCTTGCCGCTTTGCGGCCGAAAAACGATTACCGCGTTCCCGCATGGACGGCCGCTGCGGATCATGTCGCGGGATGCGCGCAGGATGCCGGGCTTGCGGCGTGGCGAGCGTTTTACGACCGAACGTTCCGGGAATGCCGCAGGCGGCTGGACAGCGGTGTCATGGCGATCCGCGAGACGTTCGCCTCGCTTGACAAGGCGTCCGACGCATGGGACGAGCCGTGGCGGTCCTGGTTCGGTTTCTGGACCGTCGTCTGGGCGATGGAAAACGTGGAGAGCCTCCTTTCCGACAGCTGGCTCGGCAGTTGGGCTTTCATCCGGCGCGAGTGGGAAAGTCTATCTGAAAAACGGCTGGTGGACCGCGTGCGGTCGCTGCCGGCGAAGGAGGAACCGTTCGCATCGTTTTGCCGCGAGGCTGCCGTTCATCTGGCCGAAAAGGCGGGGACGCCACGGCCGGGTCAGCGTGTGGCGTTTCATCCCGGATGGTTTTCGCTGCTTGCGTGGTTGTGGCGGAAAGTCGACGGCGAGGGAGCCGGCGGCTGGACGGCCGATCCGGACGTTTACGCGCGGACGCGGCATTCCGCGTGGGTCCAGGCGCTTTTTCTCGTGATGGACGGCCGCGACGATGAAGCCTGGGAAAAAGTGCGGCCGTACGCGATACACGGTACCGTGGGGCCAGGCGTGCTGATTGCGGAGACACTCGTCGCCCGGCGAGAGCCGGAGCGGGCGGCGTTCTGGCTGGAGCGGCTGGCCGAATCGATTGAGGCCATGGACGAAGGGGACTGGCGAGACTATCTTGCCGCATGGAGACGGCTGTGTGGCGAAGACGGCGACGCGGCTGGGACGGAGCGGTTTTTGCAAGTGCTTCGTTCCTTCTTGCCGCGCAGTCTTCCGCACTACGCGGAGGCGCTGTCGGCGGCGGGACGCTATCGCGAATGGGCCGACCTGCTGATGGCGGCGGGATTTGTTTTCAATCTACACGATTCTTCCCGGCTGTCCGTCATCGAGAAAAAGGATCCGGAAGCGCTGTTGCCGCTTTTTCATCAGACGGTCGAATACTGGATCGGCCAGCGCAACCGGACGGCCTATCGCGAGGCGGTGCGCGCGCTGAAACGGCTTGGACGGCTTTATCATAAGCTGGGCCGCGACGAGGAATGGCGGCGTTTTTGCGGCTGGCTGGCGGACAGGTACGGTCGGCTCCGTGCGTTTCAGGAGGAACTGAAAAGAGGGAAGATCGTTCCATGAACCTGTTGGCGGAGGGGGTCGCGGTCAGCTGTGTCCCGACCGACGGCGGCAAATGGCGCCTGGTCGGCGAGACTCCGGACGGCAAGCGGCTCGACCGGTTTCGGCTGAAAACGGCGGCGTTCGGCTGGCATGCGCGATCGTTTTACGGCGCGGCGGTGGAGGAAGGCGACGCCGGGCTGTTGCTGACGCCGCTTCAGGCGCTCGACTTTTTGGCCGGTTCGTATTCGCTCGCGCACATCGCCTTCCGGTTCGACGAGAAAACGGAGCCGTTCCGCGCCGCCGCCCGGCTGATGGCGGAGGTGCTCGCCGCCGGCATGTTTATGCCGATGCCGGACGCTTCCGGACGCCGGCCGGTCCGGTGGGCGATGCGTCCGACGGGAACGGTAGCGGAAGCGTTCGAGCGCCTGGCGGTTTCGCGGCCGGCGCAAGAGGTGCGACTGTGGGATGAATGGTTTTCGGAAGCGGTCTGGGAGCTGATCGAAACCGACGCGCGGGTCGGCGGGGCGTGGCGGCGTCTGTGCGAGGAGGCTCCGCTTCTGGCGAGATTGGGTGAGCCCGACGGTAAAACGGCGGCCGGGGCCGGATCGCCGCCCGGATCGCCCGTCGCGGCCGACGGCGCGGACGTGCGGACGGCGGACGGTGCCGGGGAGCGGGCCTCGGCTTCGGACGGCGCGGAAGCTGCGGATGCCGCCTCACCGCGTTTTTACGAGGACGAATGGCTGGCGGCGATCGGCTGGCGCAAGGATGAGGCACCGTTTCGCCCGGCGCTTCAGCTCGTCGAGCCGGAGGCGCCGGATGACGGCTGGACGCTCCGGATCGTGCTGCAGGACAAATCGGATCCGTCGCGCGTCGCGGCGCTGGAAGGTGCCGGGCTGTCGCCGGGACGGTTCGATCCGCCTCCGGAATGGGGATGGCCGCCGGATTGGCGTCGACTGGCGAAGGCCAAGGCGGAACCGTTTGCCCGGGGATGCGCCGAATATCTGGCGGCGCGCGGACGTACGGACGCCGCGGAGGGCTGGCCGGTCGTGCTGGACGAGGCGGAGGCGTGGGCGTTCCTCACGGAAGACAGCCTGAAGCTGGCGCAATACGGCTATACGGTACTGTTGCCGCTGTGGTGGGAAGAGGCGCGAAAAGCGCAACTCAGGCTGCGCGCGCAGGTCCGATCGGCGCCGGGAAGCGGGCTTCGCTATTTTACCATGGATCGCGTGCTGGCGTTCGACTGGAAGCTCGCCGTCGGCGACGTCGAATGGAGCGAGGCGGAGTTTTTGCGGCTCGTCGAGGAAAACCGGCGGCTAATCCGCCACGGCGGCCGCTGGGTTGCGCTCGACCCGGCGACGGTATCGGCGATCGTCCAGCAGATGCGCCGGTTCGCCAAACAGCGCGGGATGACGTTGCGCGAGGCGTTCGCGCTGTATTTCGGCGGCGGCGAAGAGATCGCCGTCGCGGCGGCAGGGGGAGCGGGCGATTCGACCGCGCCGGTCGATACGGCTGCGTCCGCGGTCGTCGGGTCGGAAGCCGACTTGCTGCGGAAACTCCGGCTCGAAATCGAGCTCGACGACATGCTCGCCGGCATGGTCGCCGGACTCGAAGCGGCGCAGTCGGTGCCGCGCGTCGGCAAACCGGCGGGATTTTGCGGCGAACTGCGCGATTACCAACTGGACGGCGTGTCGTGGCTTCTGTTTTTGCGCCGGTTCGGGCTGGGCGGCTGTTTGGCCGACGATATGGGGCTCGGCAAGACCGTCCAATGGATCGCCTATCTGCTGCACGTGCGGGAAAACGAGCCGGACGCCGGTCCGTCGCTTCTCGTCTGTCCGACGTCGGTCGTCGGCAACTGGCAAAAAGAACTCGAACGCTTCGCTCCGACGCTGCGCGTTCACGTCCACCACGGCCCGCGCCGGCCGAAGGGCGAGACGTTCGCGGCGGCGGCGGCGAATGCCGACGTCGTGCTGACGACGTACGCGCTCGTCCACCTCGACCGCGACGAACTGGCGTCGGTCGACTGGGATTCCGTCTGTCTCGACGAGGCGCAGAATATCAAGAACGCTTATACGAAACAATCGGAGGCGGCGCGCAGCCTGCAGGCGCGTCACCGCGTCGCGCTGACCGGCACACCGATGGAAAATCGTCCTGCCGAGCTGTGGGCGCTATTCGATTTCCTGAACCCTGGTTATCTCGGCAGCCTGCGCGAATTCGAGCGAACGTTCGGCCGTGCGGCCCAGTCGGCGGCGGAGCCGGCGTCTTCGGAAGAAGCGGAGGCCGCGCGCGAGGCGCTGGAGCGTCTGCAGAAACTCGTCCGCCCGTTTCTGCTTCGCCGCACTAAAAAGGATCCAGCGATCCGCCTGTCGCTGCCGGACAAGTTCGAGACGAAAACGTACGTCGCGCTGACGGCGGAACAGGCCGTCCTGTACGAGGCGATCGTGCGCGACATGCTCGAAGCGGCGGAACAGGCGACCGGCATGGCGCGACGCGGCGCCATTTTGGCGGCGCTGACGCGGCTGAAACAGGTGTGCAACCACCCGGCGACCGTACGCGGATGGGAAGCGCAGGCGGCGGAAGCTACGGAGACTGCGCGCGCCGGGGCGTTTCGCGATCGGGCCGAGGCCGAGGCGTTCGCCGAGCGGTCGAACAAGCTCGTCCGCTTGGCCGAGCTCGTCCGCGAAGCGCGCGCCGAGGGCGACAAATGCCTCATTTTTACCCAATACGTCGATATGGGCCGGTTGTTGCAGGCGGTATTGCCGCACCTGATCGGGGAAGAGGTGCCGTTTTTGCACGGCGGCGTGCCGAAAGCCGAGCGCGATCGGCTGGTCGCTGCGTTCCAGTCGAGCGAACGCGGCTCGCCGGGCGTGTTCGTGTTGTCGCTGCGCGCCGGCGGCACCGGGCTCAATTTGACGGCGGCCAGCCAGGTGTTTCATTATGACCGTTGGTGGAACCCCGCTGTGGAAGAGCAGGCGAGCGACCGCGCGTACCGGATCGGGCAGACGAAAGACGTGCAGGTGCATCGGCTGATCGCGCTCGGCACGATTGAGGAGCGGATCGACGAGATGATGGAGCGCAAGACCGACCTTGTCCGGAGCGTCGTCGGCGGCGGCGAACAGTGGGTGACCGAGCTGTCCGTCGCCGAGCTGCGCGAGCTGTTTGCGCTTCGCCGGCGCTGGGCGGACGAGGGGTAGGCGAAAAAAGGCGCCGCGTCGCAGCGCGCGTTTGCGTTGCGCGGACGGCTGGCAGGGAGGTTGGGAGCGTATGAACGAGGACAAGGGCGATCGCGTGGTCCCGCCGGCGGGAGAACCCGACCGGGCGTATAGCCGGGACAAATGGGGTGAACGGCCGGCGGACGGAGCGGCCGGCCCGACCGGCGGGGACGCCATGTCGCCGGCGTGGCGTGAGTTTTATGAGGCGGTGCGCGAGGCTATCCGTTCGACTGCCCGCCCGTAACGACGACCAACGTCCCGCCGGCTTCGCGCACGGGCAAAAAACGCGCCCGCTCGTTCGGCGTCCGGTTCGGCGCATGCAGCGCAAGGCGCAGCCCGCCGTCGAACGCGCGGAACACCATCCCGTGGCCGCCGTCGTCGCGAAACAGCGGCTCCGGATCGTGCATCCACGGGCCTTCCAGCTTGCCGGACGCGGACCGCGCGACGCCGAGCGCGTACACGTTGCGGACGAAGCTGGACCAGAGCATGACGAGCCCGCCGTCGGACAGGCGAATCAGAAATGGGCCGTCGGTCACGTAAATCGTCCGCGACGGGTCTTTCGCCCAGACATAAGGCGTCGTCCACGGCGCTTCCGACGCGCGGAACAGCGTCACCGGCTCGCCGACGGTCCGCTTGAAATCCGGCGACAGCCGGATGGCGCAAATCTCGCCGTCGCCGACCTGCGTCCACTCGTGGCAGAACACCATCCACGGAGCGCCGTCGTGGTCGAAAAACAGCGTCCCGTCGAGACAGCTCCAGCTTTCCGGCGTCACCGGCCCGTCGCTGTGGGGACGAAACGGCCCGCTCAGCCGATCGGCGACGAGCACCGCCGTGCCGAGCAGTCCGTTTGATTTGCGCCGAAACGTCGCGAACATGTAATAGAGATCCCCGACGCGATAAACTTCCGGCGCCCAGAAATTTTTCTCCGCATAAAAGCCGGGCTCCGGCCGGAACGCCGGATACGGCCCTTCCCAACGCTCGAGATCGTCGCCGACGTACACGTCGAAGCCGACACCGGTTTCCCAAATGTTCCGGTCCGTGCTGCCGAACAGGTAATATTTTCTTTCCTCCGGCACCGGCACGACGAACGGATCGCGGATTTGCAGGTCTTCCGTCCGGATCAGGCCCAAGGCCGGTTCCTCCCTTCATCTGTAAAGGTCACTCGAAAGTCGGCCAGACGACGCCCGGAGCTTCCGCTCGAACGAACCGATCGCCTTCTAGCCGCCACACCTCGTTGCCGCCGACCGACACGCGGTATTCCCGCGACCGCGGCCATAGCCTCACGATGCCTTCGATGCGGCGCGGAACCATGCCGACGATCGCTTCGGGGGCGCCGGAGCGGTCCGTGACGACGCGCAGTCCGTACGAAAACTCGAACAGCCGCTCGCCGTCGCGGTAAGCCGTACAGACGTCTCGCCCGACCACAAGTTCGAACCTGGCACCGTCGACTGTTCGGCCGTATGCCGTCGCTTCGGCGATCGTCTCGCCGCGTTCGAGCGAATTCGGCAGAACACCTGTCCACCACAGCTTGCCTTCCGGCGTCGGCATCACCCCGCACGTCCGCTCCACCGTGTCGAGCACGCACAGCATCGCCGGGGCGTACGACTCGGTAAAGCCTTCCTCGCCCGTCCACGGATCGAGACATTGCGAAAACCTCGTCATCCGCACCGCCGCTGCCAGCGTCGGTCGGGCGATCCACGTCCACTCGACGTGACGGCCGTGCAAGTCGAACGCGTCCGGCGCGCGCAGAAGGCTCAAAAAATTCGTCGGCCCCCCCCAGCTGTTGCGGTCGGCGAACCGGTCGAACCGCGGGTCGTCCATCGCCAGCGACGTCGGCGGATATTTGGCGAAAAACTTGCGCGTGTTGAGCAAGTACCGCGACAGACACGCGTCGAAAAACGCGCGGTCGCCGACCTCGCACGCCAGCACCCGCAGCAAAACGTCGGACTGCACGCGGACGAACCGGCCGTGGCGGTCGCGATCGTAGAAAAAGCCGTCGCATTCGTCGTAACAATGTCGCCAGAGCGCCTCCAGCGTCCGCGCGGCTGCCTGGTCCCACGCGCTCGCCTCGCCCGCCAGCCCGAGCGCTTCGGCGATTTTCGCCAAATACCGTCGCTGGCAAAACGTATGCGCCGTCATGTCCGGCGCAAGAAACGGCAAAAACGGCGAGTCCGGGTCAAAGCGCGCCGCATCGCCGAGATGGGGCGTATCCGGCATATGCCAGAACCGCGGCGACATGTCGTGTCCGGTGTCGAAACAGCAGAACGCCTCGACGCATCCCGTACCGCGCGTGTTCCGCCGCGTCGTGAGCCATTCGTCGAAGCGGACGATCGCCTCGTACATGTCTTGTAAGAACGCCTTATCGTCCGTCCCGCTAGCGTCCCCCTCGCCGCGCCCGATGCGCCCATCGTCTGAATGATGGCTTCGGTCGGGCTGTTCGGCGAAGTCTCTGCGTCCGCCTTGCAGCCGCCAGTGTCGGTAGACGCTCCGCGCAAGCGGCGTCACGATCTGCACCTGCCGGTAAACCGGCCCGTCTTCCGTCACCTTGTAGGGCAACAGGCCGTCGTCGCGGCGAAAATCAGCGAACAGCCGGAACGTGTTTTCCGCGACGCGCGGCATAAACCGCGACGCCACCTCGGCGTTGATCGTTCCTGTGCTTTCCAGCCAGCAGCCGCGATAAACGCCGCCCTCGATCAGCGCCGGCCGGCCGCCGAGCGGCACGACGCATTCGCGGATCAGCCGGTAGACGGCAGACCTCCAGACGTGTTCCAGCCGCTCCGGCCGCGCGACAAACCGGACGTCGGCTTCCGCCCAGTCCTCCCAGGCGATACGCGCCGGCGGTTGTTCGACCGAATGCGGAAGCGCGCCGTCCGCCGTCTGCGGCAAACCGACAGCGGGAAAGTTGCGCAGGCGTTCGAGTAAGTCTTCCATTCGAACCTCGACCCTCCCGTGCAAAAAGGTGCGCGACCCCCGGAAACGCCGTCTTTCGGGGATCGCGCCGCGTCGCGTCGGCTTATCGGGCGTTGCAGCCGTCAGGCCGTCATTTCGACGACTGCGCCGCCTGCTGCTGCTTGGCGACAATCTGCATGATGCCGTTGTAAAAGTCCGCCGCGGCTTTTTTGGCGTCCTTGCGGCCGAACGCGATTTCTTGCAGGCTCGTTTCGAGCAGCTTGTTCCACTCTGTGTATCCGGGCGGGTTGAAACTCAGCTTGACCGGCAGGTTTTTGCTCGTTTCCGATACGCGGTCGAGATACTCGTAGACCAGTTTGTCCTCCGGCGACGCGTTTTGCTTGAGCAGATCGCGCATTTTCGATGTGCCGGGGACGCCGCGGTTCGTGCCGAGAATTTTCGTTGCGTCTGGATCGTTGATCCAGAAATTCATCAGCAGGGCGACTTCTTCCGGGTGTTTCGTCTTCGCGTAACCGGACAGCCCTTGGCTCGATTCCAGAATGACGCCGTGGCCGTTCGGGCCTTGCGGCGGCAGCACGAGCGCGAGTTTGTCCTGCGTCAGCTTCTGGTGGGCGGCGAACAGGTTCGACGGAATCAGGTTCATCGCGACTTTGCCCGCGCTGACGAGCGATTTGTTCGGATCGTCCGGCGGATTGGCGACCTGCAATTCGGGCGTGACCGCCCCGCCTTCCTTATAAAGTCTTTCCCAGAACGTAAACCAGTCCTCGACGTCTTTCTGGTCGAAACCGACTTTGCTGTTTTCGGTATCATAGAACACTTTTCCTCTTGTGGCGAGGAAGACGCCTTTCATGCCCTCGACGCCGAACTGGTACGTGCCGTAGTATCCCTGGCCGAGCTTTTTGGACAGCTCGATGCTGATGTTTGCGAAATCGTCCCATGTCCAGTTCTCGTTCGGCAAAGGGATCCCGGCTTTTTCGAACATGCTGGCGTTAACCAGGATACCGCGCGAGTTGGCGCCCGCCGAAATGTGATACAGCTTGCCCTTGTACGTGCCGTATTCGATCAGGCTTTTGTCCATGTCGGACAGATCGAGCTGCTTGCCGACATAGGGCCCGAGATCGAGCAGCACGCCCTTGTCGGCGTAATCGGGATAGTTGCCGCCGAGGAAAAACACGTCGGGCGCGGTGCCGGACGCCAGAAGCGTGTTCAGCTTGTCGAAATAGCTGGAGCTCGGTGCGAACTCGCCGACGACTTTGATGTGCGGGTACTTCTCCTCAAACTTCCGCAACGCCTGGTTCGTGATGTCCGCCCGCGTCTGGTCGCCCCACCACATGATGCGCAGCTCGACGGGTTGCGGGCTGGGCGAAGGCGAAGCGGCCGTCTGGCCGCCGGAAGCGGTGCCGCCGGACGTCTTGTCCGATCCGCCGCCGCAGGCCGGCAACAACGCGATCGACACAGCCGCTGCGAATGCAAGCCAACGATGCCGCATACGAAATCCCCCTTTGTTGAGAGATAGATTAAGTTTTTCAAGAATCATTTTAAATCGAATATGATCCACCTTGAATTCGATTTCTTCGGAAAATTGTTGTCACTTTTTTCGGTTGTGCGCAATCGCCCGTCTTGTCCGTCGGCGGCCCGCCGTCAGCCTTTCAGACCGGTCGTCGTAATGCCTTCGATGATGTACCGCTGGAAGGCGAAAAACACGACGGTCACCGGCAAAAGCGACAGCGTCGACATCGCCAGAAGCGGCCCCCAGCTCGCGTCGCCGGACGGGTCGAGCAGCGACCGGATGCCGAGCGGGACGGTGAACAGCCGGACGTCGTTCAGATAGATCATCTGGCTGAAAAAGTCGTCCCACGTCCAGATGAACGTGAAAATCGACGTCGTGATCATCGCCGGTACCAAAAGCGGCACGACGATGCGCGCGTAAATGCCGGCCGGTCCGGCGCCGTCGATCATCGCGCTTTCGTCCAGCTCGCGCGGAATGCCGCGGATGAACTGCACCATCAGCAGGATGAAAAACGAGTCGTGGGCCAGCCATTTCGGCACGATCAGCGGCCAGTACGTGTTGATCCAGTCGAGCCGGTGGTACAGGATGTATTGCGGGATCAACGTCACGTGGTACGGCAGCATGATCGTCACCAACATGAGCGCGAACCACAGCTTTTTCAGCCGAAACTCGAGCCGCGCGAACGCATATGCCGTCAACGAACAGGTGACCAAGTTGCCGAGAACGGATAGGATCGCGATCAGCCCGGAATTGGCGAAAAACCGGCCGAACGAGACGCCGAGCAACCCTTTCCACCCGCGAATATAATGATCGAGCGTCACTTGTTCCGGCCATAAGCCGACGTCTCTAAAAATCAGGGCGTCCGGTTTGAACGAACTGCTGACGAGCCAGAGCACCGGATAGATCATGCCGAAACCGAAGGCGGCGATGACAGCATGTTTCAGCCACCGACCCGGTTGCAGCCGCCGGCCCGCGACGAGTCGTTCCGTCATCGCACAGCCCCCCTTCCGCCGGATTCGTCGCCGTAATAGAACACCCAGTACCGCTGTGTCGCGAATACGATCGCCGTAAACGCCGCGATGATGACCAGCATGATCCACGCCAGCGCCGACGCATAGCCCATGTCGAAGAACGAGAAGCCTTTCAAGTACAGATACAGCGTGTAAAACAGCGTCGAATTGATCGGCCCGCCCCGACCGTCGCCGAGCACGTAGGCCGACGTGAAGACCTGGAACGAGTTGATGATCCC
Source organism: Candidatus Reconcilbacillus cellulovorans (assembly GCA_002507565.1). Taxonomy (GTDB): domain Bacteria; phylum Bacillota; class Bacilli; order Paenibacillales; family Reconciliibacillaceae; genus Reconciliibacillus; species Reconciliibacillus cellulovorans. The sequence goes on along the minus strand of MOXJ01000013.1, from coordinate 27,382 downwards.
CATCACGAGGTTAAAGAAAATCACCGGCGACAAAAGCGGCAGCGTAATCTTGACGAACCGCCCCAGCCTGCCTGCACCGTCGACTTCAGCAGCTTCATACAATTCTGTGGGAATCTGTTTGAGACCTGCCAAAAAAATGATCATCGCCGATCCGAACTGCCAGACCGACAGCGCGACGATCGCATACAAAATATAGTCGGGATGCGACACCCACGACGGCCCCTGAATGCCGAACAGCCTGAGAAATCGGTTGAAAATGCCGTCGGCGTCGAACACTTTGCGCCAGACGACGGAAATGGCGACACTGCCGCCGAGCAGGGACGGAATGTAGTACACCGTCCGATAAACACCGAGCCCGCGGATCCCTTTGCTGAGCGCCAGCGCGATCGCCAGCGCGAACGCGAGCTTCAGCGGCACGGATAATAACACGTACGAAAACGTCAGCCGCAGCGAATGCGAAAACAAGGGATCTTGGTTGAAGATTTGCGCATAGTTGCCGAACCCCGTCCAGACCGGCCGGTTGAGCAGCGAATATTGCGTCAGCGACAGGTAGAGCGATGCGATCATCGGGCCGAGCGTCAACCCGAAAAACCCGATCAGCCACGGTGTCATGAACAAGTAGGCGATGCGTTCCTGTCTTGCCCGCATGAAAAATCCCTCCTCGGCGCCCGCGTTCGTCCCGCAGTTTCAGCGTAAACGATGCGGGCGAAAGGAGGGAATGCAATTTTTTCGGTTACGCCCCGTCAAATTTTTCGGACGTTTCTTGCCGGCGCACAGACTGCCGGTATTCGGACGGGCTGACGCCGAACATGCGCTTGAACTTGGAGCTGAAGTAACTTGGGCTGGAAAAACCGCTCAGTTCCGCGACGTCCCACAGGCTGAGCGACGTTTCTTTCAGCAGGCGCGCGGCGTTTTCCATTCTTACATCGGTCAAGTACTGCGTAAATGTTTTTCCGATTTTGGCTTTAAACAATTCGGAAAAATACGTCGGGTGATAGTGAAATTTTTCGGCAAGGTCCGTAAGATTCAAGTCGTCCATATAATGCTCCCGGATAAATTGTTCGACGGCGCGCAGGCGCAGGCGTTCGGCGTCTTCCGCGCGTTCGCGCACGGACCGCTCGATCCGCTGTACCGACTGCATGAGCCGTTCGACAGCCTGGTCGGGCGTTTCCATCTGGGCGGCCAGCTCCGGCCGCAGCCAGAGCGACTCTTCGGGGCCAAGCGGCACGCGGAACGTCCGCGCTACGGCGTCGACAAGCAAATGGAGGCGGAACACCGTCTTGACGAACCGGATGCGCGAATCGGCGAACGCCGCCGACAGCTCCTCACGGAATGCCTGTTCCAAGACGTCGAGCTTCCCTTCGTCGAGCAGCCGCAAAATCGCGCTTTCCGAATCGACGGCGGCCGGAGGTGCGGCCGACGGGTCGTTGCGCCCGGGCTCCTCCGCCAAGGACTGTCCCCCACCGAGGCCGCCGGCGGCGAGATGCCAGGCGAGCAGCGCGGAGGTGTAACCTTCTTTCCAAGCGCGGTAACCGGCGACCGGCTCGCCGAGGCCGACGGCGACGTCAGCACGGAGGTAACGGCGGACGCAATCGGCGTATTCGTCGAGCAATCGACGTATCGCCTCCGGATCGTCCGGAAGCAGAAACGTAAACAGTCCCGGCGCCTGCCCGTCGGCGAAAGCCGGAATCCTTTTCGTCTCAGCGAATTCGCGGCTCAGCATGACAAACGGCAGGCGAAGTGTGTCCGGGCTGCGGTCGTCTGGATCATCCGCGACTCCCCTGGGTGTTTTTTCCGCGGTATCGGCGCGAAAACGGCGAAGCCCCGCGGTTGCGAAACGGATCGTCCGCGCGTCCCAGTCGGACAGTTCGAACGTCGTCAGCCGATCGCGGACGGCCCTGTCGTCGCCGATCGGTTCCCGAACGAGCCGAACGAGCATCTGCTCCCGCATCTCCTTGTAGTATTGGGACAGACGCCAGGCGATGCGGGCCCGCTCGTCGCGGTCGAGATACTCTTCATCGAGTTCGCGGACGACGGCCTGCAGCGCTGCCGACAACTCGTCCGAGGACACCGGCTTCAAAATGTAATCTTTCGCCCGATTGCGCAGGGCGGCGCGCGCGTAACGGAAATCTTCGTATCCGGTCAACACGAGAATACGGACGTGCGGGTACCGGCTGCGGCAGGCGTCGAGAAACGAGACGCCGTCCATCACCGGCATGAGCATGTCGGTCAACACGATGTCGATATCTTCGTTTTCCAAAATTTTAAGCGCTTCTTCGCCGTCGGACGCTTCCGCAGCGACCGTCAGGCCGAGCGATTCCCAGTCGACCTTCAGCCGCAGGCCTTGCCGGATTTCCGGTTCGTCGTCCACGATCATGACGCGGTACATGCGTCGTCGCTCCCTTCGTCGACATCGACGGGCAACGTCAATTCGATGCGCGTCCCCCGTCCGGGCTCGGTTTCGATGCGGAACGAGAAGCGTTCCCCGTAAAACAGTCCGCATCTCGCCAAGGTGTTGCGCAGCCCGATATGCTGTGCCGGGCGGCGCAGAACATAGTCGAGTCGGGCCGATAGCGGCTCGGACGTAAGCCTCGCCGCCGTTTCCTCCGACATGCCGGGGCCGTTGTCGGCCACCGCCAGACGCAGCTGCTCGCCCTCACGCCGCACTTCGACCTCTACGACGGCGGTGCGTCCGGAAGCGACGGAAAATTTGACGGCGTTTTCGACCAGCGGCTGCAGCACGAATTTCGGGATGCGGACGCCGACGACCGATCCTTCCGTGCGGACCGTCGCCCGCATCCGATCCTTGAACCGGATTTCCAGGATCGAAATATAGTTTCGGATATAGCCGAGCTCTTCTTCCAGCAGCACGCGGTCCTCGCCGTGCAGGGCGTATCGCAGCATCTTGCCCAGTGCGTCGACGACGCGCGTCGTGTCTTCGATGCGGCGCTGAACGGCAAGGCTGCTCAGCAACTCCAGCGTGTTGAACAGAAAATGCGGGTTGATCTGCATCAAAAGCGCCCGATATTCCGCTTGCTGCCGCAGCAGGTTCTGCTCGAATTCCGTGCGGATGTAATGGCGCAACAGCGCGACCATGTTGCGGAACGTCTCCGTCACGAAACCGACCTCATTGCGGACGCTGCCCGCCGCGGGAATTCGGCTTTCCGCTTTGTCGAAGTCGCCTTTCTGCACGTGCCGCATCGCCGAGGCCAGTCGCGACAGCGGCCGGGCGATGCCGTGCGACAACCACGAGGCCACCGCGATCGACGCCGCGAAGAGCACAGTCGTCAAGACGAGCATCGCGTCGCGAAGACGCGTCAGTTTTGCGAACAACTCTCGTTCGGATACGACGCCGACGAGCAGCCAGTCGTACGGCGACAACGTTTTATACACCAGCATTTGCGCGCCGCCGTTTTCGTCCTTCAGCGACAACACGCCCTGACCGCCTAGAAGCGGCGCTTCCGGCCGAACCGCCCGGCGTACGGACTCGGGTAAAGCCTCGAATGCCTCGCGGGTGATGAGCGACCTACGCTCCGCATCGAGCAGAAAGATCGCCCCGGTTTCGCCGAGATGGAGATGTTCCAACGGTTCGGAAAAAAACGTAGCGCTCACGTTGACTTTCATCACCGTATCCGCGCGCGACGGCTCAAACGTCCCGATCGGCAACAGCAGGCTGACGACCTGGTGCGGATTCGCGCGACGCACCTCGATCGGATCAAGGTGCGCAGGCACCCAATGGTTGCCGGACCGGACGAAATCGTGATACCAGGCCTCATTCAAAAACGATTGGTCTTCTCCGATCATATTTTCGACGCTGACCCAGCGCCCGTCCGTCCGGTACAGCGTAATCGACGAGACGCCCGAATAGTTGTACAGCGTCCGCGTCAAAAACTGACTGAATCGCAAGCTCGCCAGTGTTTTTTCGGCAGCGGTCAACGTCGGATCGGACATCGCCGCATCCCATTGGCGCGTCATGTCGCTGTTGTAGATGATGGAAGACAAATCGTAAATCTGAATCAACGCCATCCGGACATACAAACGGTATTCTTCCATTTTTTCGAGAGCCGACGATTCGATGTCGGCGCGGATCATGTCTCGCGCCTGGTAAAACAGCGCGTACGACATCGCTCCCGAGGAGCAAAGCAACAACAGGCCGAACGCCGCGATCAGCCGACTGCGGAGCGAATACAGCATACGGCCTCTCCCCCGAATCTCGCTTTAACACTACTTTAACAGGCCTACGGCGGGATTGCTACGTCGCCAAGCAGGAATTTGCCGGAAAGTCGTCGAAAAAGGGAGTCGGGAAGAAGATGTGCCGTGGAGGGGACGCGCCGATGAAAACGGCAAAACCGCCTTTGAAAACGCCGTGGCCTTGGGTAGCCGCATGGGCGCTTCTCGCCGCATCGGCGGTCGTGTTCGGCATGGCCGTCGGCGTGACGGTGTTCGGCCGCGACGCGGAACCGAACGAGGCAGAACGAGCGGAAAACGCCGGGCGGTTGCCTCCGGCTGCTTCCACGGTTCCCGGAGCGGCCGTCGGAACCGGCCGAGAAACCGCGGCTACCGTTTCAGATGCACCGTCAACCGCGCCGTCCGGTCCGACTGCACCGCCCGCGTCGTACCGACTGGACGCTCCACTCGTTTCCCAACTCCCCGAGTTTTACAACGGCTGCGAAATCGCCAGCCTGGCCATGCTGACGCGGTTCCTCGGACTGCCGTATACAAAATTCGATCTGGTCGCGCGCATGCCGGTCGATCCGACCGAACCCGTCTACGACGCTTCGGGCGGCATCGCCGTCTGGGGCGACCCGAACCGCGGCTTCGTCGGCGACGTCACCGGGCGCAAAAAAGGCTACTCCATCTACAGTCGCCCGCTGGCGCAAGTGCTGGACAATCTTTACCCGGCCGGCGCCCGCGATTTGACCGGCGCGTCGTTTGCAGAAATCGAACGGTCGATCGCTGCAGGCCGCCCCGTCGTCGTCTGGACGACCGCGAGCTATGCGCCGACGGACGACTGGACAATGTGGAAAACAAAAGATGGTATACCTATTATTGCTACTTTTTCCATACATGCCGTCCTTGTCGTCGGCTATGACGAACGGTTCGTTTACGTGAACGACCCGTTGACCGCGCAAAAAGCGGCGAAAGCGGAAAAAAGCGCGTTCATTCTGGCCTGGGAACAGCTCGGCCGCCAGGCATTGACGGCGAACTGAGGTCGAGCGGTACCTGCGGACGCGAATAAGGTGGGGGAAAGGACGGATTCGGCGTGGAAAAATTTTTACGGTGGCTGAGAATTCTCTATGCAATCCAGGCAAGACCCGGTATTACGGTCAAAGAACTCGCCGAAAAATGCGAAGTGCGGGAACGAACGATTTATCGCGACCTGGAACAGTTGTACGTCATTGCTCCAATCATCAACGAAGGTCATGGAAAAGGATACAGATTCAGAGGTCAGTTTTACATAACGCCGTTAAACTGGACGGAACAGGAGGCTCTCGCTTTCTCCATGTTGCCGTCCCTGATCGATGAATCAAAAATGCCGCCCGGTTTCCGTACCGCTTACGACAAAGTGATGGCCACTTACGTTCGCGAGCGGAAAGAAAGGGCGATGAACATTCTGGAGCGGATTTCTGAAATCATCCAGATGGGAACGCCCGCCTACCGCGAGGAAGGGCCTAATTTTCTTGCAGAAATGATCCAGGCGATTCTCGAAAGCCGCACTATTCATACGGTATACCACACGCAAAGCCGCGACGAACTGACCGTGCGCGACATCGATCCTTACGTCCTCGTGCCGAGAGAGCAGCGATTTTACGTCATCGGTTATTGCCATAAAGCTCGTGAAGTACGGACATTCCGGCTCAGTCGATTCCGCGACGTCCAGCTTACCGACCGGACGTTCGACAAAGGCTCGTTCAACCTTCGCCAATACCTGAAAAACACGTGGTCGATCGAGCGCGGCAACGACGTCATTCATTTCAAGGTGCGATTCAGTCGCGACGTCGCACGGTACATCAAGGAGGAAGAAATGTTCGTTCGCCCGCGTATGACCGACCTGCCGGATGGCGGCATGCTGTTCGAAGTTACGCTCAACCGCGACCGCGAATTCCTGAACTGGGTCATGCAGTACGGGCCGTCGGCGGAAATTCTTCAGCCGGCCAAGTACCGGCGGCTGATGCGTCGGCGGTTGAAACAATGGCTGGCGATGTATGAGGACGCCGACGATGGAGACGATGGGGGTTCCTAGAAAAGGAGTCGTCTTTATTACATTGAAAATATTTGGATTATATAGATGGAAAGTGGGGAAGGCGTCGCGAAAGTAGATCGTTGCTGGCCGCGTTGTGTTTCATTCACGTTTCGCGTAGGGGGCGACGTAAGACAGTCTTCATACTTCGGGAAGTTTCAATCCACGCCCCCGCGCGGGGGCGACTTCCTGCAATGTCCGCCGCTGGTGCGCTTCGCACACGTTTCAATCCACGCCCCCGCGCGGGGGGCGACCCCAGACCATCTGGAACTATCTGGTCCAGTCCTGGGTTTCAATCCACGCCCCCGCGCAGGGGGCGACCGAATCGTTTGCGACGGCATGGATACAAGCGTCGACGTTTCAATCCACGCCCCCGCGCAGGGGACGACTTCTGAAAGACGCGCCGGTCGAAGTGGTCTATCAGTTTCAATCCACGCCCCCGCGCAGGGGGCGACACGTGGCGGCGAGTGATCCGCATGGGCAGTATGTGTTTCAATCCACGCCCCCGCGCAGGGGGCGACAGGTAATTCGCCGCCATCCTCCTTATACCAAGCTGTTTCAATCCACGCCCCCGCGCAGGGGGCGACTCTCTCATCTTCCGCCGCATGCGTACGAATTCTTTGTTTCAATCCACGCCCCCGCGCAGGGGGCGACACGACGTTCCTCGATCGTTTCGTCATCGGCCGGCGTTTCAATCCACGCCCCCGCGCAGGGGGCGACTACAGTGTAGTGGCGCGGGTACTTGGTTGCACCCGGTTTCAATCCACGCCCCCGCGCAGGGGGCGACGCCTCGGTTTGGTTGTTCGTCGCTAGTGCCCGCTGCGTTTCAATCCACGCCCCCGCGCAGGGGGCGACGATCGCCCTGTCGGATCTCTACCTCCGGCGCGATGTTTCAATCCACGCCCCCGCGCAGGGGGCGACAGCAACTGGTCGGCAAGTTCCAGCATGGGATTCGGTTTCAATCCACGCCCCCGCGCAGGGGGCGACATCAACTGATCCGCCTCAAGAACCGGGAACGACGGTTTCAATCCACGCCCCCGCGCAGGGGGCGACCCGAGGATGATGCCGGAAATAGCCGCAATAGCAGTTTCAATCCACGCCCCCGCGCAGGGGGCGACAACCATTCCGCGCTGTCGACGATGTCGCGCGGATTGTTTCAATCCACGCCCCCGCGCAGGGGGCGACTCAGTTCGTGCCAGACGTTGCGCAGTTCTTCGTAGTTTCAATCCACGCCCCCGCGCAGGGGGCGACGCCAAGGCCTGCGATATGCAGCACCCGTTCCGCCGGTTTCAATCCACGCCCCCGCGCAGGGGGCGACAGAAATAGGGCGGTGGAAAGGAGGTTTCCATGGATGGTTTCAATCCACGCCCCCGCGCAGGGGGCGACATCATAAAAAGAATGGAGGATAGCGGATCATGAAAAGTTTCAATCCACGCCCCCGCGCAGGGGGCGACTGTATATACCTGGACGATATGGCGCGATGTCTCCAGTTTCAATCCACGCCCCCGCGCAGGGGGCGACTGCATGGAAAATAAGCGGAGTATTAGGTTCTTTCGGTTTCAATCCACGCCCCCGCGCAGGGGGCGACGAGTGTCGGAGCTGCTCGATCTGGTTTCGCCGATCGTTTCAATCCACGCCCCCGCGCAGGGGGCGACACGACGTTCCTCGATCGTTTCGTCATCGGCCGGCGTTTCAATCCACGCCCCCGCGCAGGGGGCGACTTTCTCGTGAGTTGGCTCCCGAAAACACGCCATGGGTTTCAATCCACGCCCCCGCGCAGGGGGCGACAGGACCCGGCGGGGCAACGTGGTTTCTGAAACGTGGTTTCAATCCACGCCCCCGCGCAGGGGGCGACTTGCGCAAGTCGCACAATTTTGCGTCCGTTTGCGCGTTTCAATCCACGCCCCCGCGCAGGGGGCGACCCAATTCCACTATTGTTTTTGATGGGATAAAAATGTTTCAATCCACGCCCCCGCGCAGGGGGCGACCGAATCGCTTTTACGACTCTTTTAGGAGATGCTCAGTTTCAATCCACGCCCCCGCGCAGGGGGCGACCCGAGAAACTGGCGTGCCTGGCGCGCCGGGATGGCGTTTCAATCCACGCCCCCGCGCAGGGGGCGACGGTTCCGGGCAACCTACTCGAACGGCGTGGTAGTTTCAATCCACGCCCCCGCGCAGGGGGCGACACACACATGCTCGTCGTCGGGCCTACGCGATGCGGGTTTCAATCCACGCCCCCGCGCAGGGGGCGACCCCCAGTCGGCATAGCAACAATTGGCCATGCCGGCGTTTCAATCCACGCCCCCGCGCAGGGGGCGACCCGCGACGCCGCTGGCTTCTTCGCAGACTGTTCGCGTTTCAATCCACGCCCCCGCGCAGGGGGCGACCCAAATAAAAGAGCCTTCCGATTTGTCCAGGTCGGTTTCAATCCACGCCCCCGCGCAGGGGGCGACGCCTTACGGGTTGTCGCGTGAACCGGACATCGAAGTTTCAATCCACGCCCCCGCGCAGGGGGCGACCTTCCAGGCTTCCGGTGAGTAGCACCAACCGGTAGGGGTTTCAATCCACGCCCCCGCGCAGGGGGCGACATCCGCGTCATGAAGGAGTATCGGCTGAATCAGAAAGTTTCAATCCACGCCCCCGCGCAGGGGGCGACCGTTGCAGCGCTTCTTCGATGTCCCAGCGGTTCGAAGTTTCAATCCACGCCCCCGCGCAGGGGGCGACGTTCGGCCGGCTGAACCGCGATATCGACGGCCAACTGTTTCAATCCACGCCCCCGCGCAGGGGGCGACTAAAATGTACACTTCCTGAGCCCCAAAGCACAAGTTTCAATCCACGCCCCCGCGCAGGGGGCGACAGGACCTGGGGATGAAGTCCTTCTCACTAACCGGAAGTTTCAATCCACGCCCCCGCGCAGGGGGCGACAAATTAAAAGAAGGAGGTGAAACAGAGGATGTACGTTTCAATCCACGCCCCCGCGCAGGGGGCGACCTCGACTTTACGATCAGATAGATACACTCTGACGGTTTCAATCCACGCCCCCGCGCAGGGGGGCGACGAAGCAAACGCATGTTCGGTGGTGTCGCCTGCCGGGTTTCAATCCACGCCCCCGCGCAGGGGGCGACACAACCTTACGTCGGTAATCGTGTCTCCGACGTTGTTTCAATCCACGCCCCCGCGCAGGGGGCGACGCTTTCACGTGAATGGCCGGAATGCGATTTTCTAAGTTTCAATCCACGCCCCCGCGCAGGGGGCGACATTTCGGCGGACAACTCCAACAACTGTCCGTCGAAGTTTCAATCCACGCCCCCGCGCAGGGGGCGACAAGCAAATCAACCTGCTGCTCAAGCTTTTTGATTTGTTTCAATCCACGCCCCCGCGCAGGGGGCGACAGGTACTTATAGGATTGTGTTTGACGATTTGATTGTTTCAATCCACGCCCCCGCGCAGGGGGCGACATCATAAGTACCCCCCCAAAAAGAGAGGGTGGCGTTTCAATCCACGCCCCCGCGCAGGGGGCGACTCTTCGCCACCATGCGCCGCCGCGACCTCATGACTGTTTCAATCCACGCCCCCGCGCAGGGGGCGACCTTCCGCCCATAATAGGGCGGAAGGAAGAGAGTAGAACATGTTTCAATCCACGCCCCCGCGCAGGGGGCGACAGCTGCCAATCAAGCCTTTGCTGCAACGGACATCCGGCCGACAGAGTGCGAACGTCCATCGCGAAAGCAACGTCCGGCCTCGGGCCCACAAAGCACACACAAACGGTATTCCGGAGAAATCAGAAACAGAAACGACATGCGAACCTGCCCGGACGTTTATGTTCGCTCCACGTTCGCACGAACCGATTTGAACAAAAATCCAACATCATACTATTCCAACAATAAAAGACCTTCCGGGTCATATGGAACTTTGGCACCGATATGCTCGACGCGATTTTTCCAGCTGCTTCCGAGCCGGTAAAAGCGGAGACTGTCGCGCTCCTGGTCGATCAGTTTGGCGAGTTTAGCTTTCAACTGTTCGTACTGCAGCGGATCGACGACACACTCGAACACGGAATGCTGGACGCGCTGACCGTAATCCTGGCATTGTTTGGCGACGTTGCGGAGCCGGCGTTTGCCTGCTTCATCCGCCGTACTGACATCATACGTGACGACGATCATCATGGTCGATATCTTCCTTTCGTCGCTAACGTCCGGAGTAAATTTTCGCCGCAACGAAGCTCTCATTTCCACAGAAAAGGCGGGTATTCCGCCAGATCACCGCGCAGGTGGCGTGCGAGCAAGAGCGCCTGGACGTAAGGAAGAAGGCCGACCGGGATTTTTTCATTCAGATACGGATGGCGGATTTCTTCCTGCTTTCGCTTTTGCCAGGCGGTGATCAGTTGTTTGCGCGTGTCGGCGGTCATGACGACCATGCCGTTTTCCTGGGTGCGGAAGCCGTTCGGCGCGACCTGGCGGCGGTTGATGAGCGAGAGTACGAGCCGGTCCGCCAGGTAGGGCCGAAGTTCTTCCATCAGATCGAGGGCGAGGCCGGGGCGGCCGGGCCTGTCGCGGTGCAGGAAGCCGACGGCCGGGTCGAGGCCGACGGACTCCAAGGCGGCCTGCACTTCATGGACCAACAAGGTATAACAGAACGACAGCATCGCGTTGACCGGATCGAGCGGCGGGCGGCGCGAGCGGCCGTTCATGCGGAAAAACGTTTTTTCGTGCAGGATGAGTTGCTGGAACGCCGAAAAATATTTGCGGGCGGCGTCGCCTTCGAGGCCGCGCAGTTCGTCGCAGTCGCCGGCGCCGAGCGTCAGCCGCAGGAGCGATTGCAGCGAGCGGACGGTCTGCCGCACGAGCGGTTCGTCGAGTTCGTCGGCATGGTCGCGCAGTGCACGATGCAGCACGGCGCGGCAGTTGGCGATTTTGGCGAAAATGAACCGTTTGGCGAGTTTGACGCCGGCCGCATCGTCGGCGACCCGGTACTGTTTGCGGCGGAGCAGGACGTTGCCCGACACCGGGCCGTGGATGCGGCCGAGAAATTCGCCGTTTTCCTTCAGGAACGAGATCGCGACGCCGCGTTCGCAACAAAGATGAATGAGCGCGGGGCTGACGCCGGCGTATCCGAACGTGACGATGCCTTCAAGGTTGTGGACCGGAATGCGGAACGCCTCGCGGTCCTGGACGCGCACGACGACGTTTTCCCGCTCGCAGGCGATGTAGCTGTCGGGAGAGGTGACGTACAGGACGTTGAGCAGTTTCCGCATTCACGTATCCTCCTCGATTTCCGAAAGATGTTTTTCAAGATAGTCGTTCGAGCGGTCGCGGTCGAGTTTCGGCAGACAGATGTCCTTCAGCGAGCAGTTGCGGCATTTCGGCGTCCGGACCGGCGGCGGGGTGTAGCCGCGCTCGAACCATTCGTGCATGAGGGAGAACAGTTCGACGACCCGGCGGCGCAATTCGTCGTCGAACCGGACCGGATGCCGGTGCCGCGTCTCGCCGTAGTAGAGCCAGCCTTCCGGCACGCGGACGCCGAACATGTCTTCCAGACACATCGCCTGCGCGCACAACTGGATGCGGTCCCAGTCGTCGGCTTTCGGGCGGCCGCGTTTGTATTCGACAGGGCGCGGTTTCCAGAGGCCCCGCCGGCCGGGGAGCCGGACGGCGTCGTCTGCCGGCTCTCCCTCGGCCAGGGCATGGAATTCGACGACGTCCACGATGCCGTAGACGCCGAGCCGTTCGGACGCGACGTGAAGGGAGCGGGCGATCAGCACGTCGCCGCGGCTTTCGAACAGGCCGTCGTCGACGCGTTCGTGGAGCAGACGCCCTTCGAACGTGCGGACGTTTTCCCGCCACTCTTGTTCGATGTGGATGAGCGCCCACTGCCGCCGGCAAAAGGCGAAATGCTGCACGCCGGACAGCATCAGCATCGGTTTGGCGTCGCCGCCGCTCATCGCTCGATGACGCGGACCTCCGGCGGGATGCGCCCGCGGTCGAGGTGGATCCGGTAATCGGAAAAGTCTCGCGGCGGTCGATCAGCGAGCCGTTCGACTCCGATACTTTCGAACAGGACGTGTGCCGGGGCGTTGCCGAGCGCCGTCGAGTGTTCGAAGATGATCAGTTTGCGTACGGTCATCTGACCGCGCGACGCCGACCGGTCGTGTTCGAACAGATGAGTGAGCGCTTCCCAGAGCAGTTCGAGATCTTCTTCGGAAAAGCCGGTCTGCTCGCTGAGCAGCGCGGACACGTAGCCGTTCATCCGGTACAGCGCGTACGGGACGATATGTTTGCGGCCCATTTCGCGGTCTTTCGACTCGCCCTCGCGGGTGACGGCCACGCGGGTGATCGTCACTTCGTGGGCGACGATCGGGTCGGCGCTACGGGAAAAGGTGAACTGCACCGGCCCGCGCACCTGGCCGCAGTTGATGCCGGTCGACATGACGGCGCCGAACGCGCGGACGTCGTAGAAATTGGCGCACATCCAACGTGTCAGCTCAGCCGCTTCGTTTTTGTTGGCCGGGTTCAGTTCTTTGGCGGTTTCGACGTTCGAATCGTTCCGTACCGCCTTGTAGGCGAGGCGATGTTTCTCATTCAGGATCGCGCCTTCGGTGACGTAAATCTGGTAACCCGGCGCGCCGGCCTTGACGATTTCGACGTAATTGCGGACTTTGCGCTTAAGGCAGACGTCGGTGACGAGGCCGTGGCCGGTCTCCGGGTCGATGCGCGGCAGGTTGCCGGCGTCGGGATCGCCGTTGGGGTTGCCGTTTTGGACATCGTAAAAGAGCGTAAACTCGTAACGTTTCGACAGCGGCATGGTTCACAAGCTCTCCTTTCCGATCAAGATTTTTTGGTGAAGAATTCGTTTTTCTGATGATAATAGCCCAGCACGAACAGTCCCTGCTGGATCAGGTCCAGGTAAGCCGGGAACGTTTCGATTCCGTCGAGAATTTCCTGTATTTCCATGTCCCGAAGTCGGCCGTACTCGGATTTCGCCATATGGTGCTGGGCGAGCCGGATGAGCAGCGGGAAGACGGCGGCAGGCGTGGCGGAAGCCGCGCCGAAGTACCGGTCCTTGATCGTCGCGTTCAGCTTGTCGTAGCCGCCGGCGGCGTCAGCCTGCGCTTTCTCCAGGACGGCGAACAGTCGGCCGAGGCGATAGGCGGGATGCGTCGTTTCCTTGTTCAGCGCCACGGTGATCACCTCCTTCAACGTGTCGGCGCGATGAATGCGCGCGTAGCGGGACAACCACGCCTTGATCGCGGCGACGCGGATCGTATTGACGTCGCCGTCGGCGCGGATGCGGTTGATCATCGCGTTCAGGAACGATTGCGGGTAGAGCCCGCCGGTCAGGATCGAGCGGAACAGCTCCCCGGCCATGACCGGCGAAAGATGTTTGTCGGGCTCACGCGCGTTGCGCGGGATCGTCTCGCGCAGCAGCCTCGACAGCGGCGGCGGTCCGGACACCTCCTTTCCGTCGTGGATGGCCATGTCTTCGGCGTGCTGGATCAATCGGGCGACGAGGCTGCCGAATTCGCCTTGCCACCAGAGCCGGACGGTCAGCCTTGCCTGACTGGGAGCGGCAAGTCCGAGCACGTAGAACGGTGCGTCGACATTACCCAACATGTCCGGTGAAACGGCCTGTCCCGAGCGGATGCGGGCGAAAAGGTCGCGAACGAGCGCGGTCGTCGCCGCATGCTCAGGTTCGGGTTCGTTTTCACGGTCTGTTCCGGCATCGCGGAAAAAGGCGAGAAACAACGCTTCGACGGCTTCCGCTTCCGCCGTCGGGGCGCCTTGGCGCTGGCCCGCCCAAAAGACGACGGTCATGTCGCCGATGCCGGTCATCCGGTGCCGATCGGAGGCGAGCAGCGCGTTCAGTGCGGTCGCATAGCCGAACGCGGCGTCGATGCTGACCGGAGCGTTGTAGCTTTGTTCCTTGCCGAATGACACAAAGGCATCTTTGTTGAACGACACGAGACTTGCTCCAGCAGCTTGCGCGTTTCGGACTCCCTTGATCTTGATCTCATGTGTCCGGGCGATCGGTTGGTCCGGTAAACCGGTAATCAGGCATTGTCCGAAGCGAGCACCTTCTAAGTTGGAAGACGATTTGTACCGACTCCACGCCTGCAGGATCGCCGGATTTTGATGAACAAAGCCGGGCTGGCCGCGGACGCGGAAGACGAACAGGGCGTTGGCGCCTTCTTTCCACAGGTCGGGTATGGCAGCAAGCGCGGGATGGTCGGCCGCTGCGTCGGGATCCCATCGTTCGAAAAACCGGACGACCGCCTGCGCTTCCGGGTCGGAACAGTCGCCGAGCACGTTGAAATGCAGCTCCATGCTGGCGTCGAAATGTTCCGACGTCGCGATCTTTTGCGGTTGACCGGCCGAGCTGGTTTTTTTGACGGCGAACCCGAGCAGATAGTCGGACTTGTCGCACAGGAAGTGCGCCTTGATGTTACTGGAGCGGCCCCCCTGTTCCGGGACGATCATCTCGACCGGGACGAGTTTTTTGCCCTGCTGGGCGCGGACGTCGACGACCCGAAGCAGCTCGCCGTCCGGCGAAATTTCCAGCGCGAACGACACTTTCGCCGAGGACGAATACGGCGGGGCAATCCCCGAATCGGGCCGCGACGACAACTGAACGTACCGTTCGTAGAGCGCCTGCAAAATCATGACACGATGCCTCCGGACGAAAATCTCGGCACGTCGATGACGCCGCGGCGCATGACCGCGCGGAAAAATTTCGGCGTCATGTCGTGCTCGTAATCGATATCGTGCAGCATCCAGCCGAGATCTTTCTCCTCGACGTCGGCGTAAAACGACGTCGGCAGCGGTTCGTCTTCCTCGATCAGCCGGAAATGCGCGGCGAATTCGCGGCAGCCGAGGTACGGCCTGTGAAAGCATTGGCCGTGGCGCGCGCGGCGCAGAACGATATTGTAATGTTTCTCCTCCGTTTCACTCGCTTCGCCGAAGCCGGTTAGTTCGAAATGCGCCTCGACGACGTAGGCGACGTCTTTCAGCATGAGCGTGGCGCGCTGCTGGCGTTCGTCCGGCGCCACCTGGCGCAACGGTTCGCCCGACGACATAGCATCTTTGATGTTGCGCACGGGGATTTTATTCGACACCTCATTTCTCCGGATCATTTCGAACCGGATTTCGTTCAGCACGTGAATCCGGTCGACCACCCACCTGATCGCGGGTTTCCAGTGAATAGCTTCCAGAATGCCGCGCGCTGCCGAAGGCGTCATCACGTCGTAGCTGACGCGTTCGGCTTTCATTTCAGGACGGGTGAAGCAGGCGTAATCGCCCCAGACGTGCAGACGGATGCCGTAGCCCACGTGAGGGATCGCTCCTTTCGATGTGAGTTTCACGCTTCCAGGACGTCGGCGGATGCATCATCCGGCGAAAAAGGCTTGAGCCCGAGCGCATCGTCGTACCAGCGTTCGGGGCGGCGGAGCACCCAGATGTCCGCCGGACAAGGTTCCAGTTCGCCGGATTCCCGGAACGCCTCGAATTCTTTCGAATAAATCTGAACGACGTACGGTTGCAGGCGCCTGAGCAGTCGGCGCGAATAAACCCCTGAGCGCAGCGCGTCGATCGCTTCGCATGCCGTGCGGTCGAACGGGATGAGTACCGGTTTCGCCTCGGTCTCGATCAGCCGGAATTCCCGGCTGACGCGCTCGAACGGAAACGCCGCTTCCCGGGCGCGCTCGGCCAGCATGTCGAGAATGCCTTTTTCGTCGAGCCGATCGCGCACGCCGGCGGTCTGGTAGGCGAACAGCTCCTCGAAGTAATCGCTGACCGCTTTCGGCGACAGCGGGTCATCGGCGTGCCGCTCCAGCACGTTAAGCGCTACGGAGGCGGTCAGGCTGAACCAGCCCGGCGGAAGCCCCTTGTCGGGTTCGAAAACGTAAGCGGTCGCCGTCGGCAGCCGGCCGTTGCGGTTGCAGCGGCCCGCGGCCTGCGCGATTGAATCGAGTCCCGCCAGTTCTCGGTAGACGACGGGAAAATCGACGTCGACGCCGGCTTCAATCAGCTGCGTGCTGACGACAAGGCACGGCTTGCCTTCGTCGAGCAGGCGACGGATCTCCGCAATGCGTCGCGATCGATGTTCGGCGCACATGCGCGCGCTCAGATGGAACATGCTTCCGAAGCCGCGTTCGCCGGCCAAGTCGAGCAACTTTTCGTACAGCAAGCGCGCGCGGTTGCGCGTGTTGACGATGCAGAGCGCCTGCTCATGACGGATGAGCAGTCGAGCGACGTCCTCGAGCGTTTTCCGGCCGAGCGACTCGACGCGGACGCGGCGGAACTGATCGTAACGCTTGTCCACGTCGCGCGTCAGCTCGCGCGCCCGTACGCTTTCGGGCAACAAACCGGCGATTTTCGGCTGCGTCGCCGTGCATAGGACGACGGAACATCGGTAATTGCGGACAAGCTCTTCCAGCGCGTACAGACAGGGCCGGTAATACCCGCCGTTCAGCATCTGGGCCTCGTCGAGAATGACGACGCTCCGCGCGATGTTGTGGAGCTTGCGGCATTTCGAACGCCGGTTGGAAAACAGTGACTCGAAAAACTGAACGTTCGTCGTCACGACGATCGGTGCGTCCCAGTTTTCTTCCGCGAGCCGCATGCGCAGGTCAGCCGGGCCTTCGTCGGACTCGTCGCGCTCTTCGCGCAGGTTCGAATGATGTTCGAGCACGTGATCCGCGCCGAAAATGTCGCGGAACACCGCCGCCGTTTGCTCGATAATCGACGTGTACGGGATGACGTAGATGATGCGCGCAAGCCCGTTGGCGGCCGCATGGCGGAGCGCGAAGCCGAGCGACGTCAGTGTTTTGCCGCTTCCCGTCGGCATCGTCAGCGTCCAGAGTCCCGGCCGATCGTCCGCCTGCTCCAGACATTCCTGCAGCAGCTCGCGGCGGAGCCGGTCGATGTCGAACCGGATGTGCGAGAAACGTTCCCGCATGTAAGCTTCGTATTTTTCCAAAAGTCCGGCGATCGCCGCATGCCCGGACGGTCTGCTTGCCCGGACGGCGGCGCGTTCGGGGTCGCAGAACGCTTCCGTGTCGAGCGAATCGGCATCGACCAGGCACGAAAACAGCATGCGCACGAACATCGAAAATTGAAGCCCGGGCGAAATCCCCGGCTGGATCGGGATTTGCGTCGGCGGTGGCGGGACGGCGATCTCCGAGAAGCCGGCGTCGAAAGGTTCTACCGGTTTCGTCAGTCTACGGGCGAGGCACGATTCTTCGCCAGCTTCCGTGCCGAAGTCCGGGAGTCCCGCGTGATGGCCGGCGACGACGTAGGCCGCCAGCCGCCCGAGCGGTCCGCGCCACCGGGTCGCCAATACTTGCGCGCCGGCCGTCGAATGGTCGACTCGTTCCGAGGATCCTTCCAATCTTTTTTGAAAAGCGGCGCTGTATTTACCGAGGTCGTGCAGGAGGCCGACCGCCTCACCCCATTCGCGCGCGCCGAACGCGTCCGCGAACGAGCCGCTCAGTTCCGCGACGCGGCGCAAGTGGTCGCGCAGCAGTTGCCAGTCGCTTTTGTCCGGTCGATCGGTTCGATGCGCGTAAAACAACGCTCTCCCCCTTTCTGTCTTCCAATTCACCACAAAATTTTGACAGACGTCCGTCATGAAACGTATGTTCCGGGTTATTCTTCGTTTTCCTGATAGGATTCCAGAAGTTTTTTTCCTTGTTCGAACCATTCGTCCAGATGTTCCCGCCAATCGTCCGGCGGACTTGGTAAGACTTCCAAGTAGGCTGCCATGACCAGCTCCCGCGCGGTCATCTGCGCCCATACCGACTGTTGCGCCCGCTTGACGGGATCGTTTTCGTCGAGCGGCTCACGCTCCAGTAGCTGCTGCCTCGTTATCCACATCGCCCGGGTCATCGAATCAGCCAGCTGGCGGAGGGTTCCACTAAGCAGCGCCCATTTGTATGTCTGGGGTTTCACGTCCTTCCAGTACGCCGCGATCGTCCGTTCGAACGGGTCCAACTTCTTTTCGAGTTTCCGGACCAAACCGTTTATTTGCGACGGAGTCGCCATCGTTCTCACGTCCTTGGTTTTGATTTTGATTTTCAAAAAACCACAAGTCTTCGACAGACGTCCGTCAGAAAACATATGTTCTAGGGCGAACCTGTATTCGCTGACCGAACATGGTCAAAAAGCCGCGGTAAAATGGCTTATACAGAGTTCCCGTACGGCACGGAAAACGCGTCGGCGGGGATCGGTCGGGATACAAACGAAAAAGGAGGAACGAGGGCGATGGAGAAAAAGGAAGAAAGACACGATGCCGTCTTTGTCGGTATTTGCGGCATGAAGCATTATTTCGGTTCGGCGATGCTGAGGCCCGGCGCGACCGTGCGGCTGGTGAAAGATCCGGACAACCCCGTCGACGACGAGGCGATCCGGGTGGAGATGGGCACGCTCGGCCGGATCGGCTATGTCGCCAACAGCGTCGACACCGTCCCGCGCGGCTGTTACAGCGCCGGCAGGCTTTACGACAAGATCGGGGAGGAGGCTGAAGGGGTCGTGTGGTTCGTGCTCAAGGACGCCGCAATCGTCGAAGTGCGGTTCGACGGGCGTGCATCGCCGCAAGAGCCGATACCGTCTTAAAGTTTCAGGCTTAAAGCTTCGGGTTTCCGAAAAACGTTTTCAACGCCTGATAAATTTCTCCCTTTTCGCGGATGACTGAGCAGCGGAACCGTTCGTGGCGAATGTGGCGGAAGGCGGTCATCAGCGTGCTCGTGCGGTTGTAAGGGTTGATTTCCCCGTAGCCGAACAGGTTGGACCTCTCCAGCAGTTCGCCGACGAGCCGGACGCACCGGTCGTTGTCCGACGCCAGGTTGTCGCCGTCGGAGAAATGGATCGTGTAGACGTTATAGCGCGAGGGCGAGTAGCGGCGGTCGATCATGTCGAGTGCGTACTGGTAGGCGGAGGAACAGACCGTTCCTCCGCTTTCTCCTTTTGAAAAAAATTCTTCTTCTGTAACTTCACGGGCTTCCGCGTGGTGGGCGATGAACGCGACGTCCACCTGTTCGTAATGGGTACGCAGGAAACGCGTCATCCAGAAAAAGAACGTCCGCGCCGCGTATTTCTCAAACGGCCCCATCGAGCCCGACGTGTCCATCATGGCGATGACGACGGCGTTGGAATGCGGGCGGTCGGTTTCGGTCCACGTTTTGAAGCGAAGATCGTCGTTCGACAGTCGTCCGGGGCCGCGTTCGCCGCGACGCGCCCGGCGGAGAAGGTGGCTGAGAATCGTCCGTTTTTTGTCGAGATTGGCGGAAATCCCGGTTTTACGGATGTCGCGGAATGCGATGTCCGGCGACTGGGCGGCGTCGGCTTCTTTCCGTTCGAGATACGGCAGCTCAAGCTCTTCGAACAGCGCGGATTCGATCTCGTCCAGGCCGACTTCCGTCTCGACGTAGTCTTCACCGGGCATATCACCCGCGCCGGCGCCGTCGGCGTCCGGCGGACGACCGGAGGAGCCGGACGGGTCCGCGGCGACGACGTCGCCGACGCGGGTTGCTCCCCGGCCGTGGCCGACGTGTTTCGCTTTGGCCGCGTTGAAGCGGAAACGATATTCTTCTAAGCTGCGGATCGGCACTTTGACGAGACGACGGCCGTCCGAGAACAAGAGGCTTTCCTCGGCGATCAGTTCCGGCAGGTTGGCGCGGATCGCCTCCCGCACTTTTTCCCGGTGGCGGGCTTGGTCCTGGTAGCCTTTTCGGTGAAGCGACCAGTCTTCACGCGATACGATGAACGACGACATTGCCGCTCACCCCGCTTTCGGGAACCATGGTGTGTGATTCATTATATGCAGGGGCGGCGGGAAGTTTTTTCAGGCCGGTGCGCCGGCGCCGCTCAGCAGGCCGATGACCGTCAGCAGGATGAACAGTGCGAGGAAACTTCCGTTGACGGCGACGCCGGCAATGGCGAATCCTTTTTTGCGATCTTGCTGGAACAGGGCGGAAATCCCCAGGACGAGCCCGATCAGGATGAGCAACACCGACAGAAGGAAGCAGATGCCGAACGTCGCGATGATCGCCGGGTTTTCCGAGGTGAACTTTTCGATGAACTGCGCGGTGTCTTCCGGCCCTCCCGTGGCGATGTTCGGCATTTGGGCGGCGATGGCGCCGATAAACACCACCATGCCGGCGACGCCGATGATAAACGCGGCGATGCCGAGCACGAACGAGGCGATTCCGAGTCCGGAATGTTTCGGCATGACGGACACTCCTTTTTCAAATTCAGAACACGCGATGGGGCCAGCCGAGCAGTTTGGCGACGGCCTCCACATAATAATAATCGCCGTAGATGAGGGAAACATTTATATTTTTCTTTTCCGGCATATGGCCGGTGCCGGCCAGCAGGACGCCGTCGCGGTCCGGGTTCCAGTCCGCGTAGCGGTCGGTCAGCGACAAGAGGATGTCTCGTGCCGCGTTAGCGTAGATCGGACGTTCGGCAGGCGGAACAAGCGCGGCGAGCTCGATCAGGCCGGACGCCGCAATCGCCGCAGCGGACGAGTCGCGCGGCTGGCCGTCGCGCGGCACGACGCGAAAATCCCAGAGCGGCACGCGGTCGGGCTCGAGCGCGCTGATGAAAAAGTGGGCGACTCGTTTCGACGCATCGAGAAATCGCGTGTCGCCGGTGTATCGATAAACGTTGGCCAGGCCGTACAGCGCCCAAGCGGTACCGCGGCTCCAGGCGGAATCCGGGCCGAAACCCTGTCCGCCGAGCGCGCCGCGCCATTCCCCGGTCGCCGGATCGAACACGCAGATGTGCCGAACGGAACCGTCCGGTCGCACGAAATGCTCGACGATCGTCCCGGCGTGGGCGTCGGCGACGTGCCGAAAGCGCGGATCGCCGGATTCTTCCGCCGCCCAGTACAGTAGCGATAGGTTCATCGTCGAATCGACAATGGACCAGCCGACGCTTTCGTCCGGTTCGTTCCAGGCGCGGATGAACTTGCCTTTCGGGTTAAACCGTCCTGCGAGAAACTGGGCGGCGAACAGGCCGCGCCGCCGCGCGTCGCGGTCGCCGGTCAGTTTGTATTTCAGCACGGCGGTAGGAAGGAACTGGAATCCGACGTCGTGGTGGAGGTCGGATTCAGCGAGAAAGCACGTTTCCAGCCGTTCGTCCCACGGCCAGGCCTCATCGCGCCACGCTTGGTCGCCGGTCAGGCCGTACATGATCCACAGTATGCCGGGCCAAAAACCGGACGTCCACCAGTCGAGCGCGGTGTCGTCGTAAACGCCGTCCGGTGCAGCATGGGGCGTTTTCCCGTGCAGTCGGATGCGCATGCGCGAAAGTTTTGCTTCCAGGCGGCGCCGCACGTCCTCTAGTCGGCCGTCGAACGCGTGCGGCGGAAAAGACGGCAATAAGTTCATCGATGGTCATCCTCCGGTATGTCCAGCATTGTTCTTGGCGCAACGAGCTATGTAAAACGCGGGGCGGGCAATTCGCCCCGGATCTGTATCTTTTTACCACCACCAAAAACCGTCATGCACGAGCGGAAAAGGACGCCCGAATCCGAACGGCGTGTAAAGCCCGATCGCCAACAGGTCATATAGGACGAGCGGCGTAAAAATGCCGCTTGTCCGCGCTTTTTTGGCGTTTTTGCCTTGGGAGAGAATGAGCCGGTCTTTCTTGACGGCGTGAAGAACGCCGGTCACGACGGTGCCGTCCTTGCGGACGGCATAAACCGGCCGCCCGATCCACCGCCGCGCCTGCGCCAGGATGTCGCGTTCCAAATCGTCCACCTCCTTCGGCCTCTACCGCAGCGTATGCCGCAGGGCCGGCCGGCGTTTGGACGGACATCCTGGGAAGGGTCACACCGCAGGTTCGACGTTCTCGATTTCCCCGAACGAAAATGTATAAACCTTTTTTTCGTCGACGTGGTAAACCGTCACGAGACGCGAGGAAGCGTCGACGTTCAGAATGCGGCACGGGAAATTCAGCCGGACTCCTTTTTCTTTCACCACGAAAAGCCGCGCGAGTTTCCCCGATTGCACGAAGTCGGTCAGCGCGTCGGTCGGCCCGGGAGCGGTTTCGTCCCGCAGGCGCTGATCGGCGTTCCAGGGTACGATGATTTTGTATCCGTCAATGTCGGCCGAACGAAGCAGTTGGAACAGTTTTTCCAGCGCTTTCGATTCGTTCTGGTCGCGGATCATGATCTGGACCGTGAAGCGGTGTATTTTTCCCAAAGCAAGCCCGACTCCCTTCCCGCGTCATGGACACGTGAATACTATACCACGTCTTTTGCCGCAAGAACAGGGGAAAAACTCCGTCTGGGCCGCCGTCGCTGCTTTGTTCCGGCTAAAAGCGGGCTTCCGTCCAGTCGCCGGAACACCGGGGCACATATCATGGGTAGAGGCAAACGGGCGAAAAAAGAGGTGGTTTTCGTGGTCCGTATCGTTCCCGTCCGCATCGGCGGCAAAACGGCCGTCGGCGTCGAGGTCCGGCTGCCGAAAACGACGCTTTTGGCGATCGACGCCGGGATCGGCTATATCATGTGCGGGGCGCTCGACGTCCGGCTGCTCGACGAGCGGCTGAAGGACAGACGCGTCGTCGCGGGGCGCGCCGTCGGCGTACGAACGCTGGAAGAGCTGCTCGAGGCACCGCTTGAAGCGGTGACCAAGGAAGCGGAGCGGCTCGGCGTTCGGCCGGGGATGGCCGGCAAGGAGGCCGTCGCTCGGATGATGGGGTTGGAGGAGCCGTCGGTTCCCGACCATGCCGTCCGCTGATTTACTCGACTTGTTCGTACAATTTACCAGGGAATGTCGGTTTGAAAGCGTTATTTTCGCCGAAGGGGTAGATAAATTGTACGTACAAGTATATAATTTTGTTGAGGAGATGTCTCAGGCGGGCGAAACCGTCTTTAGAGCGGAGGGGACGGCATGCTCGACGAGCTGAAAGAGGCGGTATGGAGGGCGAATCTCGATCTTCCCCGTTACCGGCTGGTGACGTTTACGTGGGGCAACGCAAGCGGCATCGACCGGAATCGGGGACTCGTCGTCATTAAACCGAGCGGCGTACCTTATGAGGAGCTGCGGCCGGAAGACATGGTCGTCGTCGATCTCGACGGCCGCGTCGTGGACGGCCGGCTGAAACCGTCGTCTGATACGCCCACCCATCTGGCGTTATACCGAGCTTTCGCCGACATCGGCGGCGTCGTCCACACGCATTCGCCGTGGGCGACGATCTGGGCGCAGGCGGGCCGGCCGATTCCGCCGTTCGGCACGACGCATGCGGACTATTTTTACGGCGAAATCCCGTGCACGCGCAGGATGACGGAGGAGGAAATCCGCGGCGCTTACGAGCTCGAGACGGGAAATGTGATCATCGAAACGTTTCGCGGCCGGAACCCCGCGGACGTTCCCGGCGTGCTCGTCCATGGCCACGGGCCGTTCGCGTGGGGGAAAGACGCTCACGATGCTGTTCACAATGCAGTCGTTCTGGAAGAAGTGGCCAAACTTGCGTACCGAACGGTGCGGCTGAACCCGGACGCGCGGCCGATCGACCGCGTGCTTTTGGACAAGCATTATTTGCGCAAACACGGCGCAGACGCTTACTACGGACAAAAGCCGGCTCGGAGTGAAGAGACGGTCTGAATCGCGGGCGCGGGGCGTAAAACCGGCAAAGGTGCTAACGGTATTGCTAACGGTATGTTAAGGAAAGGAGCGGGCGCCATGGGCAAAAAATATGCGATCGGCGTTGATTTCGGCACGGAATCCGGCCGGGCGGTGCTGGTCGACCTGGAAGACGGAACGGAAGTCGCCGACCACGTCACGCCGTATCCGCACGGCGTCATCGACGAACGGCTGCCGGACTCGGACGTCCGGCTCGAGGACGAGTGGGCGCTGCAGCATCCCGGCGATTATCTCGAGGTGCTGTTCCGGTCGGTACCGGAAGTCGTGCGCGCCTCCGGCGTCGCCCCCGCGGACGTCGTCGGGATCGGCATCGATTTTACGGCCTGCACGATGCTGCCGATCGACGAGCGCGGCGAGCCGCTGTGCCTGAAGCCGGAGTGGAAGCGCCGTCCGCACGCCTGGGTGAAGCTGTGGAAACACCATGCGGCGCAGGACGAGGCGAACCGGTTGAACGCGATCGCGGCGGAGCGCGGCGAGCCGTTTTTGCCGAGGTACGGCGGGAAACTTTCATCGGAGTGGATGATTGCAAAAGTTTGGCAAATTCTTAACGAGGATCCGGAAATTTATGAAACGGCCGACCGGTTCGTCGAAGCGACGGACTGGGTCGTTTTCAAAATGACCGGTAATCTGCTGCGCAACAGCTGCACCGCCGGCTACAAAGCGATCTGGCACAAACGCGACGGTTACCCGAGCCGCGACTTTTTCCGCGCGCTCGACCCGCGGCTGGAGCGGCTGGTCGAGACGAAGCTGCGCGGCGACGTCGTGCCGCTCGGCACGAAGGCCGGCGGGCTTTTGCCGGAGATGGCCGAACGCATGGGGCTTTTGCCTGGGACGGCCGTGGCGGTCGGCAACGTCGACGCGCACGCGGCGGTGCCGGGCGTCGGTGTCGTGACGCCGGGCAAAATGGTCATGGTGATGGGTACGTCGATCTGCCACATGTTGCTCGGAACCGAGGAAAAGCACGTCGATGGCATGTGCGGCGTCGTCGAGGACGGCATCATCCCCGGCTATCTCGGCTATGAGGCGGGCCAGTCGGCCGTCGGCGACATTTTCGCGTGGTATGTGGAGCAGGGCGTGCCGGCCTATGTTGCGGAAGCGGCGCGGAGCGAGGGCGTCGGCGTCCACGAATGGCTGGAGCGGCGCGCTTCGGCGTACCGGCCGGGAGAAATCGGGCTGCTTGCGCTCGACTGGTGGAACGGCAACCGGTCCGTGCTGGTCGACGCCGACTTGAGCGGCCTGATCGTCGGGATGACGCTGCTGACGAAGCCGGAGGAAATCTATCGCGCGCTTCTGGAAGCGACGGCGTTCGGCACGCGGAAAATCATCGACGCGTTCGAAGAAAACGGCGTGCCGGTGGAAGAGCTGTACGCCTGCGGCGGGCTGCCGCAGCGCAACCGGCTGCTCATGCAGATTTACGCGGACGTGACGAACCGGGAAATCAAGGTGGCCGAATCGAAACATACGCCGGCCGTCGGCGCGGCGATGTTCGGCGCGGTGGCCGCCGGGAAGGCGGCGGGCGGTTACGACTCGATCGTCGAGGCGGCGTCCCGGATGGCCCGCGTGCGCCGCGAGACGTACCGGCCGATCCCGGAAAACGCGGCGGTCTATGCGGAACTCTACCGCGAATACGTGCGGCTGCACGATTATTTCGGGCGCGGGGAAAACGACGTGATGAAGCGGTTGAAGGCGATCCGCGAGCGCGTGCGGACCGGGCGAGACTGAGGCGGATGGCGGTGCTGACGGGCCGATCCGTTTTCAGGTATGATATCATTTTTTGGAAGAGAAAGGAAGCGAGTCGACCATGCGCAGAACAAGACCCTATCAGTTCTGGTTCGTAACGGGAAGCCAACATTTGTACGGTCCCGAGGCGATCCGCGAAGTCGAGGCGCATTCGCGGCGGATCGTCGAAGGATTCGCCGGCGAGCGTCTGCCGTATCCGGTCGTCTGGAAAACGGTGCTGACGACGCCGGACGACATCCGGCGCGTGTGCGCGGAGGCGAACGCGGACGAGACGTGCGCCGGCATAATCGCGTGGATGCATACGTTTTCGCCGGCGAAAATGTGGATCGTCGGCCTGTCCGGCCTCCAAAAGCCGCTTTTGCACCTGCACACGCAGTTCAACCGCGATATTCCGTGGGACACGATCGACATGAATTTCATGAACCTGAACCAGTCCGCCCACGGCGACCGCGAGTTCGGCCATATCGGGGCGCGTCTCGGCCTCGCGCGCAAAATCGTCGTCGGCCACTGGGAAGACCCGGTGGTGCGGCGGCGTCTGGCGGCGTGGATGCGGACGGCCGTCGCTTATACGGAAGGGCGGCGACTGAAAGTCGCGCGGTTCGGCGACAACATGCGGCAAGTGGCGGTGACCGAGGGTGACAAGGTCGCGGCAGAGATCCGACTGGGCTGGTCGGTCAACGGCTACGGCGTCGGTGACCTTGCGGCTCGTGTGCGAGAGGTGACGGACGCGGAGACGGACCGTCTGCTGCGCGAGTATGAGGAGCGGTACGACATTGTGCCCGAGGGCCGCGAGTCCGGGCCGACGCGCGAGGCGATCCGCGAGCAGGCGCGCATCGAGATCGCGCTCAGGTCGTTTCTGGAGGAAGGCGGTTTCGACGCGTTCACGACGACGTTCGAGGACCTGCACGGACTCCGGCAGCTTCCGGGGCTGGCCGTCCAGCGCCTGATGGAAGACGGCTACGGCTTCGGGGCCGAGGGCGACTGGAAGACGGCGGCGCTTTTGCGCATCGTCAAAATCATGGCGGATTACGAAGGCACGTCGTTCATGGAGGATTATACCTACCATCTCGAACCGGGCAACGAGCTGGTGCTCGGCGCGCACATGCTCGAAGTGTGCCCGACGATCGCCGACGGGCGGCCGCGCATCGAGGTGCATCCGCTGTCGATCGGCGGAAAAGAGGATCCGGCGCGCCTCGTGTTCGACGGCCGGCCAGGCGCGGCGGTCAACGCGTCGCTGATCGATCTCGGCACGCGATTCCGTCTCGTGGTCAACGAGGTGGAGGCGGTGCGGCCGCCGCGGCCGATGCCGAAGTTGCCGGTGGCGCGCGTGCTGTGGAAGCCGCATCCGTCGCTCGCCGAGTCGGCGGAGGCGTGGATCATGGCCGGCGGCGCGCATCACACGGTGTTCAGCTACGCGGTGACGAGCGAGCAGCTGGCGGACTGGGCGGACATGGCCGGCGTCGAGTTCGTGCGGATCGACCGTTCGACGACGCCGGAGCGGCTGGCGCAGGAGCTTCGCTGGAGCGACGCGTATTGGGCGTTGCGGCGGTAATGTGGGGGCGGCGTTAGAGGATTGGAGTATGTGGGCGTTGCAGGGATGGATCGGAGCGGTGTTGAAGGGCGCCGCTTTTTTTTTTTTTTTTTTTTGGGAGGGGCGGCCCTCTTACAGCACCAAGAGGAATGGATATAGCATTCGTTAATGTATTCTCTCGTAGATCATTTGCAATTGAACTAACAACTCGATGCGCGACTTTCTG